>JAYUTQ010000630.1:0-13550 GCA_043755055.1 Chitinophagaceae bacterium
AAATAAATTTAAGATTATGGAAACGGTATTAAGAACCAACTACCAACCAGGCCGTACAGTTGAAGAAGTAGAACTGGAAAGATTGCATGAGCGACTGAACCATACACCTACAGAAAGTTTTAAAATAATGATGAAGTTGATTAGGGTAGCCGAAAAAATGAAAAAGGCGAAAGTGACATATTTACCCAATTCAAAAATGTAATTGCTGCTATGGATATTTATGATGATGAGTTTATTTCTTTATGGTCAACTTTAGCAAAGTATCATGTTCGTTACATTATGATCGGCGGGTTTGCCGTAAATCTCCATAAATTTTACAGAACTACAGGTGACATTGATTTGTACATTGATGACACACCTGAAAATAGGATTGCTTTAGGTAATGCACTTGAAGAACTTCAAATTTCAACTGCAGAAATCATAGAAAGGATGCAATTTGTACCAGGATGGTCGATGATTAGCTTGATGAGCGGTTTTCCTTTGGATATGATGACTAAAGTGAAAGGGCTTGAATACATGAGTTTTGATGAATGTTACCAAAAGGCTCAAACTGCCCAAATTGAAGATGTAACGGTTAAATTCCTACACCTCAACCATCTCCTCGAATCCAAAAGAGCCGCTAACCGCCCCAAAGACCAGATAGATGTATTGGCTTTGGAAGAAATTAAAAAAGTAAAAGAAGAAAAAGGCGAAATGTAAAATAGCTACTTGTATTCCTCTATTGATCATTGCTCGGTGAAAATTGATTATTGAAAATTCTTTTCTTAAAATCCACGCAATCCCCTCCCGAAAAAAATCCTCCTTTCTCCTCCTTATTTTTCCAAACACTTTTCCTTTTAACCCCCTGCTCCTATATTTGCACAAAATTTAAGAAGCGGTATGGGTAACAAGATAGTAAAATCATTGCTGGTAGCGGCTTTCGGCCTGTTTGCCTTGTTAAATACAGTTACAGTAAATGCCCAGGGAGAACAGCCAAATACCGAAGAACATGCCGGCGAAACGCATGAAGAAGGGACTGAGCACAAAAAAGGTTTCAATGCCAAAGAAGTAATTTTTGGCCACATACTCGATAACCATGAGTATCATTTTACCGAATACCACGATAGCGAGGGTAAAGTGCACCATGTTTCTATTCCACTTCCAATTTTATTATATTCTCCTCGAAGGGGTTTTAGTGCTTTTATGAGTTCGGCTTTTCACCATGGCGAAGAAGCCCATAACGGCTACAAGCTGGTAGAAGATAAAATAGTACCAGTAAATGAGGCAGGAGAAGTTGATAGTTCGGTAACCGTTTACGATTTCTCTATGACCCGCAACGTGGTACAAATGCTGTTTGGGTTGATTATTTTGGTTTGGTTGTTTTTGTCTATTGCTAAAAGTTATCAAAAAGGTCTTGGCGTTACATCGGCTCCAAAGGGTAAGCAAGGCTTGCTGGAGCCTGTTATCACTTTTGTACGTGATGAGGTGGCAAAACCAAACCTTGGCCATAAATACGAAAAGTACCTTCCTTATTTATTGACGGTTTTCTTCTTCATTTTAATACTTAATATTTTTGGATTAATACCAGGAACGGCTAACGTAACGGGTAACATTGCTTTTACAGTAGTACTCGGTGTTATCTCTTTCGTAGTAACACTTGCAAGTAGCAACAAGCATTACTGGATGCACATTTTCAATCCTCCGGGAGTGCCATTGGGTGTTAAGTTTATCCTGGTGCCTGTGGAGTTTTTAAGTATGTTTTTAAAACCATTCTCACTTATTATCCGTCTGTTTGCTAACATGGTAGCCGGCCATATCATCATTATCTGTCTGGTTTCCCTCATCTTTATTTTTGGTGAAAAAATGGGAGCCGGCGCAGGTTGGGGAGCTTCTCCATTAGCAATCGGCTTTACCATCTTTATTTATTTTATTGAAGTACTGGTAGCATTTTTACAGGCATTTATTTTTACCACACTTACGGCAGTATTAATAGGCAGTGCCATCGAAGGGGATCATAGTGCCGAGCATGCTACGGCACATCATTAATACAAAACTTAGTAAATTAACCAATCGCTTTTTTTAATCATAAATTCGAGAACCATGAGTCTTATTGCAATTTTACTGGATGCCACTGCAAATGCGGGTGGTGCTATCGGTGCAGGATTAGCTGCAATTGGTGCCGGTATTGGTATTGGTCAGATAGGTAAAGGTGCTGTAGAAAGCATTGCCCGTCAGCCAGAAGCCGTTAACGACATCCGTGCAAACATGATCCTTGCAGCGGCCCTTGTAGAAGGTGCTGCCTTGTTCGGTATCATCGTTGGCTTCCTTGCAATGGTATTGTAATTGTAACAATTACAATCCTGCAAAACTTACAACTGCACCTAAAGCACAGGGCAATGGGTGCAGTTCTTTTAAAAAATTTATAAAATCACCATACAATGAAATTATTAACGCCGGATCCGGGTTTATTGGTTTGGACACTCCTTGCCTTTTTAGTTGTGTTTTTTATTTTAAAAACAAAAGCATGGCCTGCCATCTTAAAAGGTTTAAAAGATAGAGAAACGGGCATTGCTGATAGTCTTGCATTGGCCGACAGGGTAAAAGCCGAAATGGTACAGTTAAAAAATGAGAATGAGCAACTGATGGCACAGGCCCGTGAAGAACGTGCCCAAATGCTTAAAGAAGCTAAGGATACTAAAGACAGAATTATTAACGATGCAAAAGAGCAAGCCAAGCTTGAAGCCAATAAGATAATTATGGATGCCGGTGCTGCTATTCAACATCAGAAAATGGCTGCCCTTACCGATGTTAAAAATCAGGTAGGTACATTGGTAGTAGAAGTAGCCGAGAAAGTACTCCGTCGTGAATTGAGCAATAAACACGACCAGGAAGTATTTATCAGGCAACTGGCTGATGCGGTGCAGTTAAACTAAGTATTGTTATTTGTTAATAAGTCACTAGGTCAATGGTCATTAGGCTATTGATTGCAAGGTGGAAGGATGTGATCTTGATGCTTGATTCCTGAACCTTGAACCTTAAATTTACCTTATGCAAAATCCCCGTTTAGCAGCAAGATACGCCAAGAGCATTATTGATTTGGCCATAGAAAAAGACCAACTGGATGTAGTGTACGCCGATATGAAATTTATTGAGGCATTATGCAAATCCAACAAAGACTTTGTGGATTTGCTAAAAAGCCCTGTTGTAAAAGGCGATCAGAAACAGGCCATACTCGATACCATTACAAAAGGAAAAGTGGGTGCTATTTCCGAAGGTTTTAATAAACTATTGGTATCCAAGCACCGTGAAAATGTGTTGCCGGAAATTGCCACTGCTTTTGTAGATCAGTATAACGAGATTAAAGGCATACATAAAGTAAAGCTGACTACTGCACAGCCACTTACCGAGGGCATGCGGACTGCTATTTTAGGGAAAATAACCAGCGAAACCCCGATGCACAAAGTGGAAATGGAAACATTAATTAATGATGAGCTGATTGGTGGTTTTGTATTGGAGTACAATAACAATCTGGTAGATGCCAGCATTCTCCGGGATCTGAAAGACATTAAGAAGCAATTTATGAATAATGATTTTGTAATGAAACTCAGATAAATATTGACACAGTCATTAGGTCATTGGTCAATAAGTCATTAATAAAAAAATCCCGAAACATTTGCTTCGGGATTTTTTTATTGCCGTCGGCAATAATATCATGCCATTGACTCAATGACCAAATGACCCAATGGCCCAATTACAATTGACCTCCGTCGGCTACGATTGAATATATTCCTTCAACTGAATAATGGTTTCTTTTTGCTGGTTAATAATGGCGCCCACCACATCACTCATGGAAATAACGCCCACCAATTTTCCATCTTCAAATACGGGCATATAACGAATGTGTTTTTCGCTCATTAAAGCCATACAGTGTTCAATGCTGTCGGCAGGTTTTAAATGTGGTAAATCTGTGCTCATAATTTCACCCACTTTCGTGTCGGTGCTGGTTTTGCCCATCAGTATCACTTTTCTGGCATAATCCCTTTCGGTAATAATGCCACGGTATTCGCCGTTTTCTAATATTAGCAGAGAGCCGATATTTTTTTCGGCCATTAATTTCAGGGCATCAATAACTGGCGCTTGTGGTTCGGCGCTGCAAACAGAAAGACTTTTTTTGAGGAGTACACTGGCAACATTGTTCATCGTTTAATATTTAATTTTAAAAATAGCTTTTTTGAAAACAAAACCAAATTAAGATTGGGTTCTTTAATGCAGAAAACCCTTTCAGGCATCAAAACCTATTTACGTCTTCCTATCCTATATAACACAAAACCCATTATGGTAAAAAAGCCAACGCCCATAATAAAGTACCCGTTTTCATTAAGGATGCTTTTAAACCAGCTTTCGGTATTAACTTTTTTAAGGCCTTCGGCCGTACTATCTATGCCAGAAAGGATGGCAATTACGACGCCTGCAACTGCTCCACCTGCTACGAGGCCGGTAGCAAATAAACTGCCTTTGCCAAGTTCCTCTTCTTCGGCTGTAACCGGTTTTCCTTTCCTTTTATCTACCAGCCAGCGTATGCCACCACCTACTGCAATGGGCAAAGTAGTAGCCAATGGCAGATAAGCACCCACAGCAAAACTTAAAGATTTTATGCCACAAAGCTCCATTACCACTGCCAGGAAAACGCCCACCAAAATAAACTGCCAATCGAGATTATTAGATTGGATGCCTTTAATAATGGTAGCCATTAATGTGCCCTGTGGTGCAGGATAAAAAGTGCCGATGGCATGCGTCATGTTAGCATCTTTAGCCAGCATGGCGGCTGTAGGATGATCAAGAAATTTTACTGTTAGGCCAATTACAATGGACGAAACAATGGCGCCAACAAATAAAGCTATTTGCTGATACTTTGGCGTGGCACCTACAATATAACCCGTCTTTAAATCCTGCGAAGTAGCACCGGCATTAGCGGCTGCAATGCATATCATGCCGCCTACTACAAGGGCCATGGGTTCGTAAGCTTTTCCACTCATGCCCACCGAAACAAAAATGAGACAGGTACCCATAATGGTGGCAATCGTCATGCCGCTGATAGGGTTATTAGAAGAGCCAATAAGCCCTACAATACGAGAAGAAACAGTTACAAAGAATGCCCCGAATATCACTACCAGTAAGCCTATCAGCAATTTTTGGCCAATATTGTTGCCGGGTATTTGTGGTAAAAAAGCCATGAGTAAAATCAACATGATACTGCCAAACAATACCACTTTAATATTGAGGTCCTTATCGGTTCTTTTTACCAATGATGTTTCTCCTTTAGTGCTTATAGAACCAATGCTGCCTTTAAAAGAAGAGATAATGGTAGGAATGGTTTTGATAAGGGTTATAAACCCACCTGCAGCTACAGCACCTGCACCTATTATACGTACATAGGCATAATAAATAGCATCTGAATAATCGGCAAAAGTGTGGGTTGCAGGGTCCCAGCCGCCTTTTCCGCCTGCTGTCATCACATCTTTTAAGTAACCCAATTTTACCTGCTGTATGGCTATCAAATCCGGCGGCACTAAAAATGATAATAATGGCGTAAGCATCAAAGCACTTAAAACCCCACCCGCCACCAAAACGCCGCAAATCTTTGGGCCAATGATATAACCCACTCCTAAGTATTCCGGCGTAATATCTCCGGCTATTTTGGCCGATGGAAAATACTTGTTTGCCTGTGCAGTCATCCAGGTGGGCGTTTCGGCTATTACATGAAATATTTTTTGGAACAACGCATAAACCGTTGCAAAACCCAAACCCCAAAAAGCAGTTTTAGCAAAGTCGCCGCCTTTTTCTCCGGCTATTAACACATCGGCACAGGCGGTGCCTTCGGGGTAGGGTAGTGTGCCATGTTCGTTTACAATCAGGGCTTTTCGTAGCGGTATCATCATAAGTGTACCGAGTATGCCTCCAAAAATGGCCAGTGTTAGTATGGTGATGTAATTAAAAAACTGTTCGCCGGCGCCATCGCTTAAAAATAAAAAGCCGGGTAATGTAAATACCACACCGGCAGCTATACTTTCGCCGGCACTGCCGGTAGTTTGTATGATGTTATTTTCGAGAATGGTGGTTTTAAAAAACCGGCGGCCAAGCGTAATGGCTATTACAGCAATAGGAATAGATGCACTTACAGTAAGCCCCGCCTTTAATGCCAGATACACAGTAGCAGCCCCAAAAATGATACCGAATAAACTGCCCAGCACAATTGCTTTCAGGGTGAATTCCTTCATCTTTGTTTCAGGTGCCACAAAAGGTTGAAATATTTTTTCTTCGTTCATCGGCTTTTGGATTTACCGATAAATTTAGTTGTTTTGATTCTCTAAACTAATTTCATGCTGCTATACCTCTTTCTAAAAAATATACTCCGGCTGTCGATGCAGTTTTTTTACAGGCGTGTTACTTATATTAATCGTAATGGGTTGAATTTAAAAGGACCGATGTTAATAGCTGCTAACCATCCTAATTCGTTTATCGATGCTTTGTATTTTGGTGCCTGTAACAAGCAGGGTGTGCATGTAATTACCCGTGGCGATGTGTTCGAAAAACCATCGATGGGTAAAATGCTGCGTTCGTTTAAACTGATACCTATTTTTAGAATACGGGATGGTAAAGAGAAACTGTCCAATAACGATGAAACTGCCGAAGCTGTAATAGAAGTGCTGCGGAAGGGCGGTATTGTGATGATTTTTGTAGAAGGCTTTTGCGACCATCAAACCACTTTACAACTACCACTTAAAAAAGGTGCAGCCCGTATGATAGCCGAAAGCTGGAAACGGGGGATAGATGTACAGGTGCAGCCGCTGTGGATTCGTTACGATTCGTTTAAAGACTTTGGCAAAATACTCGATCATAATTTTGGGGAGCCATTTGGTAAAGAATTGGTGGCCAACGTTTCCGGCGAAGCGGCGCAGGTATTGCAAATAAACAAGCTTACCGAAAAGCAATTGCTGGAACTATCTGCCATACCAAGTGCTTACAAACCGCTGCCAAAATGGTTACGAACCATCCTATGGCCTTTTGCTATGATTAGTAAAATATTGCATTATCCTTTTTACAAACCCATACAAAATTTTGTAACCAAAAAAACAGCAGGCACTACCCATTTCGATAGTGTAATGATAGCCCTGCTTACCTTAGGCTATCCGCTATATCTGTTTTTAATTATCGGTATCCTGTACATCATTTTCCAGAGTTGGATGGTGTGGTTTGTAGTACTGCTTTTTCCTTTACTGGCAAGGTTCTATCTGTTTTGGAAAAAGTAAGGCATCCACTATTTTTGTAAAGCTTTGTAAATCAAAAGAGCCGTCACTGTTGGTGACGGCTCTTTTGTGACGTGTATTTAAGTTCGTAGATATGTTACAGTTTTACCACACAGATCAGATCTTCACCTTTACCACCAACTTCTTAATGGGGCCTTCGCCAATCATGGGTGCATGTACATCCTCGGGCCAAAAAATGGTAAACTGGTTATCTACCAAATCGAAGTACGTAGTTGGGGCATCGTTGTAAAAAACCACATCTTTTTCGGGGTTGTATTCGCCACGCTGGTCTGTGCATTTGTTGCGGCTTTTGTAGCCCATCGTTTCTTTGCCGCTAATGCATAGTTGAATATCTATATGCTGATTGTGGCACTCAAACTTAGCGGTGGATTCAGCAGCCGTCATACCGTTTTTGTTGCTAACAATTACACAAACATTGTCACCATCTACATCGTATTTGCCCACTTCAAGTGCAGCTAAATCCAGGCTTTGCAGGTGTTTAAATGCTGTTGCAAAATGCGGATGCAGACAGGCGTATTTGCCAATATTGGCCAAAGTATCTAAAATCATTTTTTAAAATTTTATTAGGTAAAAAATTGAAAAAATCCGCCAACCTTAGGTTGGCGGATTTTCTTTATGTGTTCTTTTATTCGTTGATTCAAGCCTCACCCTCTTTCCCTCTCCTCCCGGAGAGGGACGGTGCTCTTGTGCCTATCCAAACTTTTGTTCTACCAAATCATCTTTTGTACAAATCCAAACATCATTCTTCTATACCTTGAAACAAATCAGACATCATACATCAGACATCAAAAAATCATCTCTGCACCCTTCCGCTGCCATCGCCTTTTACCAGTTCTTTTACTTCGGTTAAAGTAGCATGGTTAAGGTCGCCGGGTATGGTATGTTTTAATGCAGATGCGGCTACTCCAAATTCGGCAGCATCGGCCATGCTCATGCCGGTAACAAGGCCGTAAATAAGGCCGCTGGCAAAGCTATCGCCGCTGCCCACACGGTCCACAATGCGAACGCTGTATTGTTTGCTGTGGTAAAAATCGGTGCCATTATAAACCAATGCACTCCATCCGTTATCGCTGGCACTATGGCTTTCACGAAGTGAGGAAGCGATGAATTTGAAACCAAATTTTTCCTTCATTTGGTGGAATATATCTTTAAATCCATCAAGGTTTAGTTCGCCTTTGGTAACGTCGGTATCTTTTGCTTTAAAGCCAAGGCATAAATCAGCATCTTCTTCGTTGCCAATGCACACGTCAACAAATTCGCAAAGGCCGGTCATTACTTCACGGGCCTTTTCTTTTGTCCATAATTTTTTGCGGAAATTAAGATCGATGCTGGTCGTGATGCCTTTGGCTTTCGCAGCTTTTAAAGCAGCCAAAGTAAGGGCAGCAGCTTTATCACTTAGGGCAGGCGTAATACCGGTAGTATGAAACCAATCGGCACCATCGAATATTTTATCCCAGTCAAATTCGCTGGCATCCACATCGGCTATAGAAGCTCCGGCACGGTCGTACACTACCTGGCTGGCCCTCATGCTGGCACCGGTTTCTAAAAAGTAAATACCCAAACGGTCGCCGCCACGGGTTATAAACTGCGTATCTACACCATACCGGCGCAGGTGGTTAATGGCACTCTGTCCTATTGGGTTGTTAGGTACTTTGGTAACAAATGTTCCGTTTTCGCCATAGTTACAAATAGCTGCAGCTACGTTTGCTTCGCCGCCGCCGTAGGTTACATCCAGGCTGTCGGCCTGTACAAAACGCTTAAAATCCGGGGTAGAAAGGCGTAGCATAATTTCGCCGAGTGTTACAACTTTTTTTGGCATGATGGTGGTGGTTTTAAAATAAAAAATGAAATAAATTTTTTGGTGATATACTAAAACCTGTTACCAAAAAAGAGGATGAAGGTAAAAGGCTAATTAGTAAATGTTGAAAAAAAATACGGTAACGTTTGCGTAAATATTGTGTTGATTGTACCGTGTAATAAGATAACATTGTTGATTGTTATTTGGGTATCTGCCATATTGTAAGCATTTAATTCGGAAAGTAGTTTTAGAGAAAAAAAGGGATGCTGTTTTTATCTTAAAACCATAAATCCTATCGCATACATACATTAGCCTAAATAAGATTGCCTAACAAAAACTAACATGGATAAAAAATCAGTCCTCTTACAATTAATTCCCGAGCAGGGAATATTGCCCCTTTATTTTTATAAGGATACAGAAGTAAGCCTTAATGTGTTGAGGGCCTTGTACAGTGCAGGCATCCGCACAGTAGAATATACCAACCGTGGAGAAGCCGCCCTTGCCAATTTTGCAGCCATGAAGCAACTGTGCGAAACCGAACTAACAGGTATGTACCTGGGTGTAGGCACCATTAAAAATGCCGAACAGGCCCAGCAGTTTATAGATGCCGGTGCGGATTATATTATTTCCCCGGGTTTGGTGCCAAGTGCAGCCGCCGTGGCCGACAAGCACAATATGCTTTGGGTGCCCGGCTGTATGACGCCGAGTGAAATTATAGCTGCCGAAACCCTGGGAGCACAGTTTGTAAAGCTGTTCCCCGGTAACATTCTCGGCCCCGATTTTATGAGTGCAATAAAGGAATTGTTTCCCAAGCTATTGTTTATGCCCACTGGCGGCGTAGATACCACGCCGGATAATATGGGCGCCTGGTTTAAAGCCGGTGTATGTGCCGTAGGTATGGGTAGCAAACTCATTAGTAAAAAATTACTGGAAGCCAAAGACTATGCACAAATAGAAAGCCTTACAAGAGAAGTGCTGACCACCATACAGCAGCTTAGAGGGGAGGTGATGTAACGGATTTATCGGAGTGGATTTCTTAATAATCAATGCTCAACAAAAAATGTTCAAATAACAACACGGTTCTACATTGAACATTGTTTGTTGAACAACTTGTCCCGATTATTTCGGGATTGAAAATTGATAATTTAAAAACTTGTTGAAAAAAATGGAACACAAGCAACAGTGCTTCCATCAACTACAGCCCCGCTATCCGCTACAAGTCCTCACTCAACCGCCTTCGGCGGCTTCGCTCCGGGCTTTTCGCTACTATCGGGTGTAAATGCTCATCAGTGGTACCACCATCAGCAGCAAACAGTTTGCGGTTTAAAACAAAACACAATAACCATCCAAATAACACTTGCCCCATTATGAACCAAACAACGATTGGCAAATACCGCTGGACCATTTGTGCCTTGCTATTTTTTGCCACTACCATTAATTATTTAGACAGGCAGGTACTCAGCCTTTTGCAGCCACGGCTGGCCGAGCAATTCGGCTGGACCAATACCGACTATGCAAACATCACCTCTGTGTTTCAGTTTGTGTATGCCATTTCCATGCTGTTTGCAGGGCGAATTATTGATAAAATGGGAACCAAAAAAGGGTACACATGGGCCATCATTATTTGGTCTATCGGGGCGTTGTTACATGCATTGGCCATACCAATAGGCGAAGGTGCCGCTACCATTCTTGGATGGGTGGGTATAGTGGCCGTGCCCGTTTCAATTGCTGGTTTTATGGTAAGCCGTGCTATATTGGCCATTGGCGAAGCCGGAAATTTTCCGGCAGCTATAAAGGCAACGGCCGAATATTTTCCTAAAAAAGAACGCTCTTTCGCTACCGGTATTTTTAATTCCGGCGCTAACGTAGGTGCTGTATTGGCACCACTTACCGTGCCATGGATAGGCGACCATTGGGGCTGGGAAGCTGCCTTCGTAATTATTGGTGCCATTGGTTTTTTATGGATGGCTGCATGGCTAATGCTGTTCGAAAAACCAGAGCAACAAAAAAGACTATCAGCAGCAGAATACGCCTACATCACCAGCGATAAAATTGACAATTCTATAGTTAGTAACCCATCAGAAAAAGGGGCCGAAAAAGTGAGCTGGTTAAAACTGTTGGGCTACAAGCAAACCTGGGCCTTTGTTTTTGGCAAGTTTATGACGGATGGTGTTTGGTGGTTTTTTCTTTTTTGGCTGCCGGCGTACTTAAAAGCCCAGTACGGTATGAGCGGAACGGTAATTATTCTGCCGCTTGCCATCTTGTATACCATCACTATGATCGGCAGTATTGGCGGGGGCTGGTTTCCAAACTATTTCATGAATAAGAACAAGGATTTATCTGCCTACGATGCCCGTATGAAAGCCATGCTTACCATTGCCATTATACCTCTTGTAGTATTATTGGCCCAGCCTTTGGGCGGCGGAAGTTTTTGGGTGCCGGTAATTTTAGTAGGTATTGGTACCGCAGCACATCAGGCATGGAGTGCTAATATTTTCACCACAGTATCCGATATGTTTCCTAAAAAAGCTGTGGGTTCTATTGTAGGTATTGGCGGTATGGCAGGCGGTATTGGAGGCGTTATCGTTTCTAAATCCGGCGGCGCCCTATTCGACCATTATAAAGCCCTTGGCCACGTAACTACGGGTTATACCATCATGTTTGCCTTTTGCGCAGTAGCCTACCTAATAGCCTGGGCTGTAATGAAAACATTGGTTCCCAAATACAAGCCAATTACCGATTTGTAGTTAATGTTAGCATAACGAAGTTACCGTGCCGGAAAGTCAAATTTTTTAAAGTTTGACTTCTCTTTAATACCCTAATGATTGCTGTTTCAAACAATGCCATGTTTTATGTGTCATTAATTAATCATTTAAATCAATAAAATACTATGAGTTTTCAAGAAGAGATCCGCTCAAGGTTTGTGGCCGAGGCAGATATACCCGAAGCCTACCGGCTGCCGTCAGCAATTCACCAGAAGGAATACCTGAGCAATGGCGAAATGAAGCAATGGGCTGGTGCTACACATGCCGTGTATTCGCCTGTGTGTATGGTTACACCCGAAGGGCTGGTTCGCAAAACCATTGGCAGCTACCCCGTGTGTACCGTAACCGAAGCCATGGAATCACTCGATGCAGCTGTGGCCGCCTACAACAATGGCCGTGGCGAATGGCCGGCTATGAGTGTAGCCAACCGTATTAAATGCGTAGAGAAATTTACCTACAAAATGCTGGAGCAGAAAGACATTGTGGTAAAGTTGATTATGTGGGAGATTGGTAAATCGCACAGCGATTCGGTGAAAGAATTCGACCGCACGGTGGAGTACATTAACGCTACTATAGATGCCCTTAAAGACCTGGATCGTGGTTCCTCTAAATTCGAAATAGAACAAGGCATTGTAGCACAGGTAAGGCGTTCGCCGTTAGGCGTGGTGCTGTGTATGGGGCCGTTTAACTATCCGCTTAACGAAACTTTTACCACTCTGATACCGGCATTGATTATGGGTAACACCATTTTATTTAAGCCGCCAAAACATGGTACGTTATTGCATTATCCCATGCTCAAGGCTTTTCAGGAATGTTTTCCTAAAGGTGTGGTAAATACCATTTATGGCCGTGGCAACGTGATTGTAACGCCGCTGATGCAAACCGGAAAAATTAATTGTCTTACGCTTATCGGTAGCAGCAAAGTAGCCAATCAGCTTAAAAAGGAACACCCTAAAGTAAACCGCCTCCGTGCCATATTGGGTTTGGATGCCAAGAATGCTGCCATTATCACTTCCAAAGCAGATATAGATTTGGCAGTAAAAGAAACCGTTTTAGGTTCTTTATCTTTCAACGGACAGCGCTGCACGGCTCTTAAAATAGTATTCGTACATAAAAGCATAGCCGATGAGTTTTTACAAAAACTAAGTGGCGAAGTCAACAAACTGCCATTTGGAATGCCATGGGAAAAAGGCGTAGCACTTACACCTGTACCAGAACCCAACAAGCCTGCCTACCTTAAAGAATGTATAGACGATGCTATAGAACATGGTGCCAGAATTGTAAATGAAAATGGAGGTACAACAGTAGAATCGTTTGTGTACCCGGCTATTATGTACCCGGTTAACGAAAAAATGAAATTGTACCGTGAAGAACAGTTTGGTCCTGTAATTCCGGTGGTGCCTTTTAGCAATATTGAAGAAACCATACAGTATCTGGTAGAATCGCCGCATGGCCAGCAGGTAAGTATTTTTAGTAATAATGCCGATGAAATTACTGCATTGATTGACCCATTGGCCAATCAGGTGAGCCGTGTAAATATCAATTGCCAGTGCCAGCGTGGACCGGATGTATTTCCGTTTACCGGAAGAAAGGATAGTGCTGAAGGAACGCTATCGGTAGTGGATGCTTTGCGATCATTTTCAATCAGGTCGCTTGTGGCTACCAAGCTAAATGATCAGA
>JAYUTQ010000631.1:0-2532 GCA_043755055.1 Chitinophagaceae bacterium
CAACTTTCCCCGGTACGAATACAGCACCGACCTGAACCTGAGTTATGCCGATTTCGACCTGAGTGTTTTTGTGTATGGTGTGGGTAAAAGGGACAACTATATCAGCGGTGTGGGTGTGGAACCATTTAACGCCGGTAACTGGATTGCATCTGGTCTTACTCCAATTTTAGACAGGTGGACGCCCACTAACCCCGGAGCAAAATACCCAAGATTACATTCCGGTGGTAATGGCAATTATGTGGCATCAGATTACTGGTTAAAAAATGGTGCATTTATGCGGGTAAAGCACATTACGCTGGGCTATAACCTTCCAAAAAATTTAATGACTAAGGCTAGCCTGCAGCAATGCCGGTTTTACCTCAGTGTAGTAAATCCTTTCACCATATCTAATTACGAACCGGGTTTCGATCCTGAAATAAGCAATACCAGCGGTGCTTTCTACCCTATTATGAGAACCATCACAGGCGGTGTAAACATCAGGTTCTAAATACCCTAACGTACAAAATCAACCATTATGAATTACAGAAAATATTTAATGATAACAGGATTCGCTGCCACATTAATTGGTGCTACATCCTGCAAGAAATATCTTAATAAACTGCCACTAGATACCATTACATCAGAGGCATTTTATACAACAAGCACTCAGGTGCAGCAGGCTTTAACCGGCATATACAGTGCATACGGTGCCCGAACCATTAGTCCTGGATTTGGTAACCCTACAACCTATTATGCTAAAATGGATCTCCATACAGAGTTGGGTCTTGAAAGAGGATTAAACGGCACCATTGGCTCAGGTGCATACAACCCTTCCGATGGAACCATCCGTGAATTATGGGCAGGTTTTTATCAGGTAGCACAGCGTTCTAACAGCCTTTTGTTTAATATGACCAAAGCCCAGTCATCTATGGACCCGGGAGAATATGCAAGGGTGCAGGCCGAAGCAAAAGTGTTACGTGCCTCTGCATACTGGTACCTGATGGTTTATTTTGGTGATGTGCCCTTCTTTACCGGCCCATTAGAACAAAGTGACTTTTTTAATGCTACCAGAAAACCAAGAAGGGATATTGTTGATTTTCTTGTAGCGGATTTAAAAGCAGTGGCTCCAACGCTACCCTGGTTACCAACCGAGCAAGGACGTGTAAGCCGTGGAGTAGCCCTTGGTACCGCAGCCCGTATTGCAATGGTAGACAGAAGGTATCAGGAAGTAATTACCCTTACTAACGAGATTATTGCCTCCTCTCCTTACAATCTTAACCCATCTTTCCAAAACTTGTTTCGCAAGGCCGGGCAAACTACCAATGCGAATAACGAAATCATGTTTATTTATCCGTTTGGCGATGCCGACGGTGGTTCATTCAGCTATCTCAATCTTGTACAGGGTTCCAGAAATCAGGGCGGACAGTCCAGTCATTTTCCATCACAGTTTTTGGTAGATTTGTTTGAATGTGGCGATGGCAAGACCATAGATCAGTCGCCTTTGTACGATCCTGCACAGCCTGCACGCAGCCGTGATCCCCGCATGAAGCATACCGTAATTGTACCCGGCGATACAGTCATTGTTCAAGGCTTTACCAGCAATGTATATACACCTATCAATGCCACTATTTTTTCTTTCAACACTTCCAACAACACCATTTTTCCTACTACTACTGCCAATCAGGATAGTGCAAGTATTTTTGGCCCACGCCTGAACGGATGTGGCAACCTTTGGAGAAAATATGTTAACGACAGAGATGTTAATGGAACCGCAGGTAACCTGTATAAAGTGGGTTGGGTGTACATGCGTTTTTCAGAAATTCTTTTGCTAAACGCAGAAGCGAAACTGGAAAGTGGTGCACCGCCGGCAGAAGTGGCCGTACCTGTAAACAGGGTGAGGGCACGTGCAGGTATGCCAAATATTGATGCCGCCACACTTGCCAATCCTGCCGCATTAAAGCAGTTGGTAAGGCGTGAAAAAACTGTAGAGTTTGCAAACGAGGGCATCCACATGGCCGATATGCGCCGCTGGGATAATGGTGCTTATGCAGCCAAAGTAATGGCCATGCAAATTTATGGTCAACCCCTTTCCAGAGTAAGCCTTGTGGCGGGTAAAGGATTGGTGATTAATAACCCTGCACCTATCCCGGTTTTCGATCCTGTTTATAAAGTGCCGGTTACATGGCCCGATGGCGATGCAACCCGTTTAAAAAGAGAGTTGAGAATTTTTAATAACAACCAGCATATCCTTTGCCCTATTCCTCAAGGTGAGCTGGATAAAGTTCCATCGCTTACACAAAATCCGGGATGGTAAAAGGACAACCATTATCAACTTTACTAATTGTGAATTAGCGGTATCATCAATTCTGATTTTTAAGAATATAAATGGCGGCGACTGGTTCTCCGCCCTTTTATTATTATAGCCATGCCTTATGAAAACAAGAAACGAAAGCCTGGATGCCTTACGTGGTTTTGCTATTTTAACAATGGTATTAAGTGGCAGTATTGCTTACGGCGATGTAATGCCGGCATGGATGTATCATGCACAGGTGC
>JAYUTQ010000632.1:0-2531 GCA_043755055.1 Chitinophagaceae bacterium
TATTCGATTAAATTATTAACCGAATACATAAAATATTTTCTAACCACAAAATGGCTATGACCAAAACCAATCAATCCTTAACTTGCCGCCATGCCCTTAAAAAAATACATCCTACTTTTTGCCATAACCCTTGTTGCAGCTTGCAGCAACAGCGAAAATTACCCACCGGTAGAAAACCCGCTGGATGCCGGAAGGCAGTTTATAGAAGCCGTTTTTAAGGGTAATTTTAAAAGGGCCGGCATGCTAATTTTAGACGATGCTGAAAATAAAAAGCTGCTGAAAGAAAAAATGGAAGATGATTTTTATAACCGCAGCAGTCAGGATAGGAACGAGCTAAAGCAATCTTCCATCACCATTCTTACAAATGAAGATGTGGTAAAAGACAGCCTCACCATTATCAACTTTATTAACTCTTACGACCAAAAACCAGCCGTATTAAAAGTGATTAAGAAAAACGGCAATTGGCTGGTAGACCTTAAATATACTTTTAGCGGAAACCTGTAAGCATGATCAATACAACACATCTTTTGCTCGTAGCTCTCGGCGGTATGCTCGGGTCGGCCCTGCGGTATGTAGTAAGCATCATCATCAATACTAAAACTGCTTCTTTTAGTGCCATACCATGGGGTACTTTTGGTGTAAATATTATTGGCTCTTTGGTTATTGGATTGGTGTTTGGTTACAGTTTGCGTAATGCCGGTTTCGAACAAAACTGGCGGGTATTTTTAGCTACCGGTGTTTGTGGTGGCTTTACTACATTTTCTGCTTTGAGCAACGAAAGCTTCCTGTTATTGAAAGAACAGCAATATGCACCGCTGATGTTTTATATTGCAGCTAGTTTGGTTTTTGGCTTAGCCACAACGGCTTTGGGTTATTGGTTGGCGAAATAAAGTTTAGGGTTTAGGGTTTAGGGTATGCAAAAAATAATCAATGTTCAATGTTCAACAAACAATGTTCAATGGAGACAAGTTGAAATTTTAAATTTGTAAGTTGAACATGGATTATTATAAAAATTAAAACAACATTCAAAATGGATTCAATATCAACCACAGTAGCCCACCCATGGCATGGCGTACATTACGGCGATCATGCACCACGCATTGTAAATGCCATTATAGAAATACCGCAGGGAAGCCGTGCCAAGTACGAAATAGATAAACCAAGCGGCTTGCTTATACTGGACCGGGTTATTTATTCATCGTTCTACTACCCTATTAATTATGGCTTTATTCCCCGCACTTATGGCGATGATAAAGATCCGCTGGATATATTGGTATTATGCAGTATAAACGTGCAGCCACTATGTATAATTGAGGCCAAAATAATTGGTGTAATGCAAATGATAGACGCCGGTGATGCCGATGATAAAATAATTGCCGTGGCCAACCACGATATGAGCGTAAACCATATTAACAACATAGAAGAACTGCCACCACACTTCTTTGCCGAGGTTCGCCAGTTTTTTGAAGATTATAAAAAACTGGAAAACAAAACTGTAAACGTGCAGGAATTTGGCGACAAAAGCACCGCGTTGAAAATTGTAGAAAGTGGTATTAAACTTTACAAGGAAACGTTTATTGCCCCACATCTTTCTTACCCTGAAAAAACAATTAATGTAAAAAGTAAGCCGGCAAGAAAGCAGTTAAAATAATTGAATTGATTTCGTCGTTTTCAACAATTGCTAAAGGTTTGCATGGAGAAAAATATTGGCAGCAATGAGTGCCTGAACTATGTTCCCCGCTGGCGGGGACAGCTTTTGCCGCAAGGCAAAAGCAGGGGTGATAAAGGCGGTTTAAACTTAGTAACAATGAGCAGCATTAATAGCAATCCATTTTTTATACATTACAAAAGCCATGGCACTAATAAAACTGCCATGGCTTTTTTCTTTTTTTTATGGATGGGCATATCGATTATTACTACTGCCCAACCTATCAATAAGGCCACCCTCTACAGTCCTAAAACCCTGCAGCAGGACCGCATAAAACAAAAAGCCGGTCTTTGGAAATACAGCATACTGCCTGTTATAAATCTTACACCAGACAGTACCAACGAACATCAGTTTCAGGGAGCCTTATGGGCTATCAGTCAGTTTATGCTTAAAAACGATACCACAAAACAAATACTGAATAGCCTATTTACCAATTACAATAACATTAATAGCGATACAAAAAGGGCTATGATGGAAGTGGTGTATGGATTGAATTCGGGGCAGTATTTAAAAGAAGTTCAGATGAAGTGGCCGGATGAAGAAAATGAAAAAGTGATGGTAATGATGTTGATACATTTGTACAGAACAAATAAAAATTTGGTTGACGAACCAAAACTCATAAGTAGAATTCTTATAGATACAACAGCGAAGAACCGGCTTTGGCAGAACAGCGAATTGGTGCAGCAAGCTATACTTTCCCAAAGCCCGGAATTTAGAAAAGGCTCCAAACCATCTATTGCCGAATTTTTCCAACACCAAAAAACCATTGGCACCAAAATCATCTATTCCATCCAACGCAAAAACAGGGATTACCCCGGCCTTG
>JAYUTQ010000633.1:0-2525 GCA_043755055.1 Chitinophagaceae bacterium
GGCTACATTGAACATTGCCATACCTGGGGTTGCCTATTGTTTTTATAAGTTTGGGATGTTCCTTTTCTTTTGGTAACTCATTTTTAACTGGTCCTCTGCAGGCAATCCCAAACAGCAATATTATAACCCAAGTAAAAGCTCGGCTTTGTTGGAAATATTTTTTCATTGTTCAAATTGTCTTTAAAATTTTTATCGGTTTATCGGTTTGGGTGTCGCTCTGCAAGCACAGCTAACTTAACTGCATTAATCAGATTTCTCTTAAAGCATTTTTTCTGCCTGCACCAATTATATCGGTTGAGGTGGATTGTATTTGATTGTGCGCAAATTCTCCTAAAGGCAAATCATTTATTGCAAAAAAATTGGCAGCAGGCAATCCTGATAATGATTGCCAACTGCCAACTACTCAACTGCCAAATCTCTTACTGTGCCAATGAAATTCTGATCTGTGCACCGGCCCTTGTGTTAATGGTTTCGGCGCTGGATGAGATATAAGGTATTACCCGCTGCTGATCGAAATACAGGCGTATGTTGATGCGGTTATTGAGTACATAGTCAATAGACGGGTTTATTTTAATCACCTTTTGGCCGGAAGTAGGAATGGCACTTCCCTGATCGAGGCGGTTATTGGTGGTTACATCGTCCCGTATGCTGAAATCCAGTTTAAAGTTGATATCGTTCTCCAGTTTTTTACCACCATCTTTATTTAAAAATTTAGGCAACTTAAACGGCAACGGGAAACCACGTTTACGCCAGCTGGCACCAAACGAGATCTCTGTGCTGCGTATTTCGGCCAACTGATAATCCAGCAGGCTTAAGCTTAACTGACGGGATTTTTTGTACTCGAACCTTGCACTTATCTGGTTAGTTGTGGTAATATCTATACCAAGCAATGGTTCAAAAGACTCCTGAATGGTAAGGTTCGGTACCAGGAAGTACGGTACATAGTTTTTGCTAAGGGTATCTATAAACGATGGGAAACCACGGCCAAACGGATCCTGGAATGTAAGGGCCGATGTAAAACTGTTCATGCTGAGTTTGCTCTGATAAGCATGTGTAATAGCCACAGCACTAAAGGTTTTTTGCAACGCTTCAATCTTGGTAAGGCCGGTAAAATTAATCCTCCAGTTAGGCTTGGGCTTAATTCCACGGAATGGATTGGCATTGATTTTTGGATTGTCGTTATCAATCAATGCAACGGTGTTAGGGTCTTTATTAGTGTATGCGGCTATAAATGCCGGTATCAGCACATCCTGGGAGTAGCGGCCGTAGCCGGTGTAATATTTATCCGAACCCTGTCCGCCGGTTCTGTAAGGGTTTCTGTTCCAGAGGCGTTCAGAAATAATGGCACGGTTGGCTTCAAACTTTTTAAAAGTTTCGCTTAATTCGTTGGGATTGTATTTTTCGAAGAGGGTATTGAACGAAATAAAACTTACACTAAAACCACCGGTAGCGTAAGGACTTAGGTGTGCATGACCTGCCCTTCCTGTAGTGTCTTTAAATAGTTCGCTGAAGTTTTTAGTAAAGGTTTTATCGAGATTAAGGTCAATAATAAACTCTTTGAAAGGCTCCAACTGTGCTTGTAAACTCAACTTCTGATCGAAGTTTTGTGTAAACAAGAGGTTAAAGGCAGAATCTCGGGTAAGCAATCCTTTCTTCGAAAAATTATTTAAGAAACCGGTATCGGGCTGCTTGCCCAAAATGTAGCCAAGGCCGGGTGAACGGCTTTTCCAGTTATTGCCCAAATATTGGGTACTATCCAGATAGCCCGGCAGGCGGCTTTGGTACACTTCGCCATAATTAATCGATCCTCTTTTAACCATAGTTAGAAATCTGCCCAGTATTCTTACCGGCATACTCATTTCTACCGGTTTGCTTTGTCTTTCCAGGCGGCGTTGTTCCCGTTCCTGCTTTTTGGCCAGCTTTCTTTCTTTCTTACTAAGTTTTGCCAGCGATGCTTTAGAAGTGCTGTCTTTTAATGGTTTTACTTTCTTATCTGTTTTAGCTGTTTTGGTGGTTTTAGAACCACTTGCTTCTTTTGCTTTGGCTGCCTTTTTCTCTCCGCCGGCATTAGGCTGTTCGTCCAAAGCCCTTAGCCAGCGGCTTTTTTGGTAGAGGCGGTTAATATCAAATTCCCCATTCAGGTTTTTGTCCAGATCGTTTTCAAGAAAACTACCCTGATTGAGTTCCTGCGCCAAGAGGCTGCTGGCAATCCAGCGGTAGCCGGCATTGTAACTTACCCTTGCGGTTATCCAGTCGGTTAAAGGCAATTTTGCCAAAGGCAATGTGTAGGTAAAAATTACCTTTTGATCGTAAGAAGTGGTTCTGCCACCACGCCAGAAGTTATTGCGGATAAATTCTTTTTTTACATCCGAATCGATGGCGCCAGGCAATTCGTCTATCCTGGATTTATTGGTACCCGTAAAATCGAAATTAAGCGAACGGGTAAGATCCCAACGATAAGCATAAAAACGGTCGAACACAAAATATTTATCATAAGTGGTATCCACTCTTACCTTATCAAAAGT
>JAYUTQ010000634.1:0-5568 GCA_043755055.1 Chitinophagaceae bacterium
AAAAATACGAACATGATGAAAGGCTTCGAAGAAACGGTTGCTGGCACTGTCTTTCCCGTTGAGGTCGAAAACACGTTTGTTTTTTATAGTATCTGTAACCACGGGAATATTTTTAATTTTTTCCCTGTCGGTAAGTTTGCCCGAATACAAAGTATCGGCTGTTATGTATAGCGAATCTTTGTCTTGTTTCAATATCATTACGGGGTGCTCTGTAGCCAGAAAATTTTTGTTACGATTGTCCACATTCATACTACCGGAAAGGATGGTTACGCCTTGTGCCGTATCTCTGTACACCACATTTTTTTTAAACTGTGCTATTCCACTTTTATCATCAAAAGCCATTTCTTCGGATGTAATACTGAAGGTAGAATCTATAATAGTGGCCTTTTTGCCAAAGTAGGCTTCCTTGGTTTTTAGGTTGTAAAAGCCGCTGGTAGCGTATATTTTTCTGGTGCTTGTAATAATGGTAGTGGGTGCTATAAACGTGGCTATTTCGGTATTGGCATTGTACAGCAGCGAATCGGTTATCAGTTTGTATTCCGGGTCTATCAGCACTACATCTTTTTTAAAAATTACATCTTTGGTATCGCTGTAGTAAGTGCCTTGTTTGCTGGTGAGGATGGTTTTTTTATTAATCATTTTACCACCATTGCTGTAAGTGGCTATCCTGGTATTTAAATCGTATAGCAGTTCTTCTGTGTTCAAAACGCCTCCCCGGCTATCGGTTAGCCGTACAGCTTTTTTCAAAATTGCTTTTCTTTCTTTGCCAAAATATTTTATGTATTGAGAATAGGTGTTGAGTGTATCCTCATCGTTAATGTGCACATTACCAAAGGCTTCCATTATTTTGGTATTCAGGTTTACCCTTGCACTATCGGCTTCTATCAGGGTTTTGTCCTGTTTAATTCTGGCAAGCCGGGCAAGTGTTACCACAGTATTTAGCGAATCTATTTTCTCGAAACTGTAATTGCCGGAGCCAGGTAATATTTCAAGTTTGCCGGTGCTATCGGTAGCTATTGGTATTGCCACAGGTTGCTGTGCATACAATTTGCATGTGGTAGCAGCCATTATTGTAAGTAAAAAAAAAGGTAATAATTGCTTCATTGGTTGTAAGTACAGCAATATTTGTTTGCTGAAAGCCGGGCATATTGAAGCCGGACAGATGCAAATATTAAGATGAAAATTGTTAACCCTTGGCTAAAGAATGAATGGAGCTTCTTTTGAAATTACGATTTGTGACTTACGATGTAAGATTTTCAATCATTGCGAGGAGCGGTTCTTGCCGCTTCGAAGCAATCTCCAAGGTTTGTTTGATTATGTGATTTATCAACTCCTGGAGGTTGCTTCGGGCAAGAACCCTCGCAATGACCCCACACGGAGGTGCTTGCATTTGTTTAAAATTTTGCTGTGTCCAATAGTAGCAATCAGACGAATGGAGTCCCGAAATAATCGGGATTTATAACGTTCGCCAATGTGGCTTCATAGTAGTACAACAGCCTGGTGCATAAAAGGAAAAAGCATGGAGATTTTCCTGTTTTCAGCTAAAATCAGAAATCAAAAATCAGAAATCAAAAATCCCAATCACTGTTTCCGCTGTTCCTGCGTTATGGAATCTTCGTCCATTGGTTTCATGAGTGGCGTGCCTTTATCTTTTTTGCCAAACACAGAAACGTTTACATATCGCTTGGGGTTGAGGCGCACATCCTGTAACAGAAGGTTCATACTGTTTACGGTAGATGTGAGGTTATTGTACATCTTCTTATCGTTGATAAGGGCGCCAAGCGTACCGTCTTTGCTGTTCACTTTTTCGATGGTGTTCTTTAACCCGCTAATGGCTTCGTTCATGTTGCGGATGGTTTTGTCAAGTTCCATCCTGGCAAGGGTTTCAGTGGTTTTCTGCACGTTTTGCATAATGCCGGTAACCTCGTCTTTACTATCGGCAAGGGTTTTAGAAAACACAGCTACGTTCTCAAGGCTTTTGGCCATATTGCCGGTTTTGGTATTGAGCAACTGCTCTAATGATGCGGTGGATTGTACTATGCTTACGGTGGCTTTATTAGCGTTGGCTATTACACTTTGCAGGTTGCCTTTGGTATTGGGATCGAGTACGCTATTTAGGTTCAGCAGTACACCGTCAAGCGATTGAAGCGTAGCTTTTACTTTATCAATTGTTGGTTGTAACCTTTGGTCGAAAGCATTGGTAATGCTACTCATAATGCTACCTGCAACGCCTGCCCGTAGGGTGTCGCCGGTTTTTAGAAAAGAGGTGACGGCCTGTGTGGTGTCAAACTTTATTTCCATAGTGGTGGTGCCAAGGGGATTGCTGTTAATAGTTGCCATGGCAGTATTCGGAATCCTGATGTCTTTTACCAATTTTACCTGCACTAAAATGTGGCTCAGGTCGGCATCGGTTTCATTAATGTCTACAATGGTGCCTACCTGAAAGCCATTAATGGTTACAGCATTAGAGGGCAGCAGCCCATCGATGCTTTTAAACTTTGCAAAAAGAAAGGTTTTGCCGGAATAGGTGCGGCCCTTTAAGAAATTAAATCCCAATATTAATAGGGTGATAGCTACCGCTGATAGTGCCCCTACTTTCGTTTCGTTTGATACTTTTAATGCCATAATGAATATTACGAAAGTAAGCATAAACACTACGCCCACCTTATTGTACAAATGGAATTTTTATTTGAACCGGTTTAAAACCACAGAGAATGCCAATGTGTTTTGCCGGTAAACCGGGAATCAAATCAAACTCAATTTTATTGCCACGCATTGCCATTTATGGCCTCCAAATAGATTTTAATGGGTACAGTTTTGCTTGTAACAGTTTAACACCACCATCAGTTTTATACAATCGGATTTGGGTAAAATTTTCATTGGGAAAAAAGGTGTCCGTCATATTTACCAGGCCATCATCTGCAAATAATTCTACCGAGGCACGGTCGGTTAGCAGGTGCATTGTTAATTTTTTATTGGTAGAAACCCTTGGTGCATAATGCCTTGCGGCAAATGAAGTTTCAAAATATTTTTTACCGGCATTGGTACGGTCTATGTAAAACCGGTTGGTGCTTACCTCGTAGCCCACCAGTATTTTTTCATTTATTGAATTAAAAAATTCAATACCAAAATCCTTAGCTGATGTTTTGGCTAAATTTATTTCGAGTAGCATTTCACTAGTTGCCGATGGCTGTTCGATAGTTTTATTAAAATTTATTTGTTGTTGTTTACCCCGCAGTGCCTGCAGTTCTTTTACAGGCTTGGATACCAGCCTGATGCCTGCTAAAGTTTTGGTAAGGTTCAGTTCTCTTGGCACCGTCATGGCGCTGCGCCACTTATCGGTGGGTACCAGTTGGGCATAATCCCAGTTACTCATCCAGCCTAAAAAAATACGGCGGTTGTTTTTCGCATTGTTCCAGGTAACACCTGCGTAGTTATCGGTGCCATTATCCAGCCATAAAATCTTGTTGGGCGGATTATCGTTTTTAAAACTGAGGCCATTAAAACTGCCCACAAAATACTGTGTGGCACTGCCACCATTGCTGCCTCCTTTTCCTATGCTTACTATTAATACCCATTTTTTTTCTTTGCTGTTATCCACTTGCAGCTCAAACAGATCCGGGCATTCCCACACGCCGCCATGGCTGCCATCCGCTATTCCAAATTCACCGGTAAGGCTCCAGTTTTTCAGGTTTTTGCTATGGTAAAATTGTATTTTATTGGCCACGGCCAAACTCATTACCCAATGTTTAGAAGCTTTGTGCCAAAACACTTTAGGGTCACGAAAATCTTTATCACCCTGATTTTTAATTACCGGGTTGGCTGCATATTTTGTCCAGGTGCGTCCTTTGTCGTTGCTATAGGCTATGCCCTGGTATTGATATTTGTCCAACCCGGCCTTTTCCCTTTTAAGGTCGTGGTAGGTGTAAATGGCCACAAGTGGTAATTCGGCTCCCTTTTTAAAACCGCTTGTATTGTTTTCATCTATCACTACACTGCCCGAAAAAATAAGGCCTAACGAATCCGGATAAAGAGCTGTAGGCAGGTGTTTCCAATGCACCAAATCCTTGCTGATGGCATGCCCCCAATGCATGGGGCCCCAAACGGTACTGTCGGGATAGTATTGGTAAAAAAGGTGGTATTCGCCTTTGTAAAACACCATGCCATTGGGGTCGTTCATCCAATGGGCCGGTTGCGAAAAATGAAATTGCGGCCGGTGCTGCTCCTGGTATAAACCGGATTGGCTTTTAGCAGCAAGGCAAAGCAGGGTGCCAGTAAATAATAACAATACTTTCATAGGGTATGGCTTTAGCAATCGTTAATTATAATGGTTTGGGTAAAAAAACTTCATCAATCGATTAATGAAGTATAATCAGCAAAGAACTATTTGTAAAAAAAGCAGGCTTAATTCCTAACCCAAGGCTTCAGCCTTTGATTGATGGAGTTCAAAATGCAGTTTTCTTCAGCCTCCCAAGGCTGAAGCCTTGGGTTAGGAATGTTTGTGATTTTATTTGTTTGTAAGAAAAAAGGTTTCCCTAAACGATAGTGATTAATGATGCGTCATTAGTTTACACCACTTTTAATTCCTTTGCTTTGCCTATGGCAAAATGAAGTTGTTCTTCAGGTGTGATGTTGGTATTGTCAAGCACAATGGCGTCGTCTGCTTTGCGCAGTGGGCTTATCTCCCGGTTGCTGTCTATATAATCCCTCATTTCCAGGTTGTCTTTTACTTCGTCAATGGTAACGTTGGGGTTTTTTTCGTACAGTTCTTTAAAACGCCTTTCTACCCGTACGGCGTTATCTGCATTCATAAATATTTTAAGTTCAGCATTGGGAAAAACGGTGGTGCCAATATCACGGCCATCCATTACAATGCCTTTCTTTTTACCCATAGCTCTTTGTGCAGCCACAGCAAATTCCCGTACTTCTTTAATGGTACTTACTTCACTTACCTTTTCAGCTATTACCAAATCTCGTATTACATACTCCACGTTTTCATCGTTAATGTACATTTCGCTTTGCTGGCTGTGCTGGTTAAAATGAAATTCGAGGTGGATGTTTTCCAAAGCTTCCGTAACCTGTTTCTTTTTAGTCCAGTCTATATGGTTGCGTAAAAAATACAGGGTAATGGCCCGGTACATGGCGCCACTATCGATGTACACATAATTCAGTTCTTTGGCCAATTGCTTTGCCAGTGTACTTTTTCCGCAGGACGAAAAACCGTCTATAGTAATAATGATTTTTTTCATAAAGGTATATTCTGACAAAAATACAAAGGTTACCGCAGAGACGCAAAGGCGGGGAGTAACGCAGAGAAGAAAGAGAGAAGAGAGAAGAAGGAAGATAGAGGAGAGGAAGAAAAGCGAATACTGAGATCTTTAAAACTCAGCGTTACTCCTTGCCTCCCTGTCTCTGCGGTGAAATTTGTAAGAAGTCTTGGCCCAAACTATTATTGCCTTATCTTGTTTAGAAACGTTACGTAAAATATTGTAATAATGAAAACAGTTTTAATAACCGGCGGAACGGGTTTGGTGGGCACAGCATTAACCAAACTCTTACTCAGCAAGG
>JAYUTQ010000635.1:0-2520 GCA_043755055.1 Chitinophagaceae bacterium
GTGGCATAACCGGCTGATGTGGGCTTTACACCAAGGTAATATTTACCCAATAAATAAATGGGACTTGCACCCCATGCATGGCAGAGGCTTTTACCAAACTCACGGCCATACATGGCCAGATGTTCAGCTCCTTTTTTTGAAGGGTTGTATTCCTCCCAAAAGCTGGTAGCACCAAGGTGTAGCATACCGCCCCAATATTCTTTCATTTGCTGTGTTACATAGGTTTGATCACCCATTACACAGAGGGCTTCCAACTCGTAGAAACGCATATAGGGCGTGGTGATTTTTTGGATGTTGTCGTTAAGCAATACCGACTTCTTTACAGCCTCTTTTTGTTGTTCATTAAAGTAATCGAAGAAGATAGCAAACATATTTGAGTAACGGGTTACATTCTCCGTTTGTTTGCCATCTACACGGCTATGAACAAGGGCCTGTTTTGTTTCGTTCCAGTAAATGGAAAAGAGTTTGGTTTTTAAATCGAAGGCGTATTGTTTATATCGTACACCATCGGCAGTTTCATTAGCAATGTCAGCACAGAGGGCCATGGTTTCAAGGCTGCGGCAAAGTAGCAACTGCTCAAAACTCACTTCACCTTTTTTGCTGAGTTTATCGGCCCAATCTATAAAAATCCAGTCGCCGGGAAGACCTTCCATAAGGCCTTCTTTATTGCGGCGGCCAAGACAGTATTCCATCAGGCTTTGCATACGGGGATAGAACTGGGTGACGAAGGTTTTATCACCGGTATAGAGATAGTAATCGTAGATGCCGAGGAACCAGTAAAAGGTATAATCCATAATGGTATTGATATGGCCTGTTACCGGATCCTTTCCTCTTAATGCCAGCAAGGTTCTTGACACAGTTACATTGTCGAAGTAGAGATAATAATTCATGAGATAACTCTGATTGGCATCGCCACTCCAAACCCATCGGTCACGTTTAATACCGTCGATAAAAAACTCTCTTGTGTTAAGTTTAAAGGTGTATTTGGCCACATCGTAAATACGGTTAATTAAAGTGTCGGAGCATTTGAATGTACCACGTTCTTTTACATCGGCGTATTCGTAGAGCATGGAAACAGAGTCTACCGACAGGGTTCCATCGGCCACCATGTTTACATAACGGAATGCTTTGGATAATGGCATAACTGAATCTTTCTTCACTAACTGCTTCAATGCAAGCCTATCAAGCGTTACGGCGCCTTTCTCACTCATTGCTTCTTCTTTGCTTTCGCCATAATACAAAGTGATATTGCCATTGCCTTTGATGCCATGAAGTTTAATAAAACCAAAAGTTTCTTTTCCAAAATCAATGAGTCTGGCATTCCTGGTTTTGGTAACGGCAACTGCTTTTTGTGGAGTTACAGGCAGCTTAAAAAGAGAAGGTGGTTTACTGGCATCATAAAAATTCCAACTGCCGGCATTGAGCCATTTGGTGGCCGAGATATCGGATGTTTTACCGGTCTCGTCTATCCACTCTTTGTCTTCGAAAGTTACGAGCCAAGTGGCATCGGATACAATGCTTTTGCCCTGTACAAAAATGGCTGGCACATTGGCCTGACAAAAAACTTTTACATTGATTTTATGCTTGCCGGCAGGCACTGTTATTTTCTTTGGTGTGCCTTCTAAAGGCTGACCATCCAGCTTTACATTATAATTGCCTTCGGCAAAAATAGTTACTTCTTCGGGCTGTGAAAGATTGAACTGCTTATGAAAATCCATCAGTGGATAATGACTGTCCACTTTCCAAAAAACAGGAAAGAAAGTGCCCCTGTCGGTACGGCGGTTTTGCATCTGGTTGGCTAGCCATATTTCATAATCTCCGGGGTACCATATCCAGGTGGCTTTTTGTGCCATAGTACCAAATCCGGAACTAAGAATGCTCAATAGAATTACGAAACGTACAAGAGTGCGACGCAACGAAAGTTTCATAGTAGTACTGGCCTCTGGTTCAAAAAAATAGTTCTTCATAAATTGATTAATGTCCGTTAAAGATGATGTATAAACTGATGATGATAAGACCCAACAGCGCAAATAAAATTTTTACTTTTTTATCGGTTTTAGGCATTTTATTTAGTTCAACGACAGCCTTCACTTTGTTTTTATCTAATAAAGAAATGATGATAGCCGAAACAAAGAGAAATACAAATAAATAAAATGATACTAAAAAATAATGTGGCCACCAGGTGTTTTCGCCGGTTGCTGTATTGGGTGGTAAAATCCAAAGGTTTAGCATGCCTACAAACAGGCTGACAATGGAACCAGCTGACAAGATGAGATTAACAGCAAGCTTAGTAGTGCGTTTCCAGAATATGCTGAGTAAAAAAGTTACTGCCAGCGGCGGGGCTAAATATCCGAGGATGGACTGAAAGATATCGAACAGTGTTTTGCCTTTTATATTGTCTAATGCAATGGCCATGAGTACAGCAAGTATACAGCCGGCGATTACTACCATGCGGCCTACATTTATTTGCTGTTTTACAGTAGCATTTTTATTAATATTGTTTACATAAATATCTTTTGT
>JAYUTQ010000636.1:0-2518 GCA_043755055.1 Chitinophagaceae bacterium
TATCAAAGAAAACATTTTATCCTTGTTATTTTCTGCCAAAATTCATATTTCCGTCCAAGTCTTCCCACCCCTGATTTTGCCTTTAGCAAAATCTGTCCCCGCCAGCGGGGAATATAAATCGAGGCCTTCATCTTTTTTTCAGAGAATCTGTATGTGAGGCGTTTTGCTCTTCGTGTTTACTAATTAACCAATCAACCAATCAACTACTTCCTGATCTCCGCCCCCAGTTCCTTTTCAAAACCCTGTATAATCCTATTCATATTGCCATCAATATCCTTATCGGTCATGGTTTTTTCTTCGTCTAAAAAAGTGAAATTGATGGCCATTGATTTTTTACCGGAGCCTAGTTTTTCGCTTTCAAAAACATCAAACAGTTTCATTCCGGTTAGTTTGCCAGCTTTGGCATTTTTTACAGATGCTTCTATTTCGGCATACGTTACGCTGCTATTTACTACAATAGCAAGGTCCCTTTCCACCGCCGGGAATTTGGTAATTTCTTTAAATTGTAGTTTTTCCTTTTTAGCTTTTTTTACCAACGCCTCCCAATTAATATCTGCATAAAAAATTGGCTGCTTAATGCTGAATTTCTCAAGCCTCTGCTTGCTAATGATACCTGCTACACCATATTCTTTTTTATCAATAATGATGGTAAAAGCAGTAGCAAGATTGGCGGCTGTAGTGGTAGCTTCCAAACCAAATTCACTTACACCCGCAAGGCGAAGCACCTGTTGCAAAACACCTTTTAAATAATACACATCGGCCTTGGCAGCTTTTGTTTTCCAGCCGCCATTAAGGGTGTTACCTGTAATGTACAGGCTCAGGTGCTGTGCTTCGCTATAATCACCAATGCCGGTGGTAGCGTAAGTTTTGCCAAATTCAAATAACTGCAAATCGCTATTCTTACGGTTAATATTGTAACTCACAGATTCCAGCCCGGTCTCCATCATAGAGGGCCGCATCACATCAAGATCGGCGCTCAGGTTATTCATCATTTTTACACTCTGCTGCAACACCGCTTCGCTGTAATATTGGCTATTGGTAATGCTGTTGGTAAATATTTCATTGAACCCAAGCCCTACCAGATAATTGCCAATTTTTTCCTTCCAGGCTTCATCAATACTTAAAAAATCATTGGCCGGTGCTATGCTGATGTATTCCGGTATTTCCACATTGTCCAGCCCATCTATCCGCATCACTTCTTCCACAATATCTGCCGGCAGGCTAATGTCAGGTTTGCTAAAAGGCACAGCCACCCACAGGTCGTCCATCCCTTCTTTGATGATTTCAAAACCCAGGCTTTCCAATATTTTTTTAACCGTATCCGGATGGTAATTTTTACCACTTAGTTTCTTTAAATATTGGTAGCGAATGGCAAATTCTTTTTTCTGTGCAGGCACCGGATATGCATCCACAATCTCACTTGCTATTTCGCCTCCAGCCAGTTCTTTAATCATCAGGGCGGCACGTTTCAGCACTTGTACACAATTGCTAATGTCCACGCCTTTCTCAAACCTTGTGGCAGCGTCGGTACGCAACCCGTGCCGCACACTTGTTTTGCGAATACTAACCTGATTAAACCAGGCGCTTTCCAGAAAAATGTTGGTAGTGCTTTCGGTAACGCCACTATGCAAACCGCCAAATACACCCCCTATACACATGGGGGCTTCGGCATTGCAAATCATCAGGTCTTCGGCGTTCAGTTTGCGTTCCTTTTCATCAAGGGTTACAAACGGCGTTCCTTCGGGCATGCATTTTACCACAATGGCGTTGCCGGTAATTTTACTGGCATCAAAAGCATGAAGCGGTTGCCCGGTTTCGTGTAGTATAAAGTTGGTGATGTCAACAATATTATTAATCGGCCGAAGGCCAATGGCTTGCAACTTATCCTTTAGCCATTTGGGGCTTTCTTTTACCTGTACACCCGAAATACTTACACCAGCATATCGTTTGCAGGCGTCGGTATTTTCTATGGTCACGGCTATTTTAAGGCCGTCGGCTTTATCTATCTTAAAATGATTGGCATAAGGTAGTTTGGCAGCCGTTTTTTTATCATGCATGGTTAGCCATGCACACACGTCTTTGGCGGTACCAATATGGCTCATGGCATCCATCCGGTTAGGCGTAAGACCAATCTCAAAAATATAATCCGTATAGGGGCTAAAATATTCGGCGGCTGTGGTTCCGGGCTTTGCGGCAGCATCCAACACCATAATGCCGGCGTGGCTTTCACCAAGGCCAATTTCATCTTCGGCACAAATCATACCCTGGCTTTCGCTACCACGTATTTTGGCCTTTTTCATGGTCATGGGTTCGCCTTTAGTGGGGTAAATGGTAGTGCCTATTGTGGCTACTACCACTTTCTGTCCGGCGGCTACGTTTGGTGCACCGCACACGATTTGTAAGGGTTCGCCGCTGCCAATATTTACCGTTGTAAGGCTCAGTTTATCTGCATCCGGATGTTTTTCGCAAGTCAATACTTCGCCTATTACAAGCCCGGCCATACCGCCTTTTACAGCCT
>JAYUTQ010000637.1:0-5555 GCA_043755055.1 Chitinophagaceae bacterium
GATGGCAACAACCTCACAACATTCGGTTTCGCTTCGCCGGTGAAAATATGAAAGTCGTTCAGCAAAACTTTCCGCAAGTCTTTCAGTTCTTCGGGATAATCAAAACCAATCATCAGGCCACGGCCGCGTACATTTTCAAGGCCATCTATTTTTTTTAATTTGTTTTTAAGGTACATGCCACGCTGCTTGGTTTGTTCTATCAGCGTTTCCTTTTCTATCACTTCAAGCACAGCCAGTGCTGCGGCACAAGCAAGGTGGTTGCCACCAAAAGTGGTACCGAGCATGCCATGTTTTGGTGCAATATGCGGCGCTATTAAAATGCCACCCACCGGAAAACCATTGCCCATGCCTTTGGCCATGCTATAAATGTCTGCATTAACACCTGCAATATCATGGGCAAAAAACTGGCCGGTACGGCCATAGCCACACTGTACGCTATCGGCTATGTACACTGCATTGTGCTGGTCGCATAAAGTACGTATCAATTGCAGAAAACTTGCATCGGCTTCCACTATTCCACCAACACCCTGTATGCCTTCAATAATTACAGATGAGATTTCACGACCATGTGTAGCGAAGCATTTTTTTAAGGCCGCAGCATCATTAAAAGGAAGAAAAATTACATTATCAGTTTCGTTAACCGGAGCAATAATTTTAGGATTATCTGTAACCGATACTGCCAATGAGGTACGCCCATGAAAGCCTTTGCTGAAAGCAACTATCTTCTTTTTGCCATTATGAAACGATGCCAATTTTAAAGCATTTTCATTTGCCTCTGCGCCGCTGTTACAAAGGAACAACTGGTAATCTTCCTTGCCACTCACCTTGCCCAATTTATCAGCCAGCTTTTGCTGGATGGGAATTTTTACAGAATTGGAATAAAAGGCAATTTGTTCCAGTTGGTCTTCAATGGCCCGTACCCAATAAGGATGTGTATGCCCGATGCTGATAACGGCGTGGCCGCCATACATGTCTAAATATTGTACGCCATTATCGTCCCATACATAGCTGCCCTGTGCTTTGGTTATTGTTACATCGTTAAGAGGATATACGTCGAAGAGTTTCATTTTTTGTTGTTAGTTTATTTAAAAAATATCCAGTTTAAAATCCGGATGGTTTCAATTTTAAGCCTGTCGTTTCATCCAGTCCAAACATGATATTCATATTCTCTACTGCCTGCCCGGATGCGCCTTTAAGCAGGTTGTCAATAGTTGAATGCACTACAAGTTTATTACCAATTTTTTCAAGCTGAATCACACACTTATTGGTGTTTACTACCTGTTTTAAAAAGATGGGAGACTTACTTAAAAAGGTAAAAGGCTCGTCTTTATAAAAGGAAGTAAATAGTTTATTCAGTTCTGCTTCTTCCTTGTTGCATTGCAAGGTGCTGCTGGCAAAAATTCCCCGGGTAAAATCGCCACGCCACGGAACAAAGTTTAAAGGTTCAAGATTTGATCCTGAGTTTGAAGCAATGCTGTTCAGCACCTCCATTATCTCACCCAAATGCTGATGGGTTAAGGTTTTGTATGCCTGTATATTGTTTGCCCTCCAGCTAAAATGCGAAGTAGCCGACAGGCTTTGTCCGGCTCCCGTACTACCTGTTATACCAGTTGTATAAACCTCAATATTATTCAATAATCCAGCCTTGGCCAGTGGTAATAAACCTAATTGAATACAAGTAGCGAAGCAGCCGGGATTAGCTACACTGTCAGCATTTTTAATTTGTTCCCTGTTCATCTCCGGCAGGCCGTAGATAAACTTTCTGCCATTTATTTCTGCATCTGCTTGTAAACGAAAATCGTTACCAATATCTATTAGTTTCACAGAAGGGGGAATATCATTTACAGCCACAAATTTTTTGGCTTCACCGTGGCCTGCACAAAAGAACAATACATCAATATCGAAATGATGTGTTGCTGAAAAAGTAAGTTCCGTTTCGCCAATTAAATCCTGGTGTACGCTGCTTAATAAATTACCGGCATTGCTACCGCTTTGCACAAAAGTTAATTTAGCCTGCGGATGATTCAATAACAACCGTACCAGCTCTCCGCCGGTATATCCTGCAGCTCCTATAATCCCAACTTTAATCATCTGAATATTTTTTAACTGATTAATCTGCACTTTCATTCACTGCATTCCAGATACTTGTCTGGTTGCCAAAAATCTTGCTGAAACCACGAACATCTTCTCCTGTAAAACCGGTGTTCATTTCGCCATATTTACCAAACTTGGCGCTCATTAAATCGTATGCACTTTCAATACCAATCACCTGAAAACGATACGGCATCAGTTGTACAAAAACATCGCCGGTAACATTCTGCTGGCTGTTGGTAAAATAGGCTTCAATGTCTCTCATCACCGGGTCCAGTATCTGTCCTTCGTGCAGCCAGTTGCCATAGAATAATGCAAGCTGGTCTTTCCAGTTAAGCTGCCATTTTGTAAGCACATGTTTTTCTAAAGCATGGTGTGCTTTTAGTATTACCATGGGTGCGGCGGCTTCAAAACCTACACGGCCTTTAATGCCGATAATGGTGTCGCCCACATGTATATCACGGCCAATACCAAAAGGCCCGGCAAGGGTTTGTAAATATTGGATGGCTTCTGTAGGGTGGCCGAACACTGAATCATTCACGGCTTTCAATTCTCCCTTTTCAAAACTCAGTTTTATTTCTTCGGCTTCGGTTTTACTAACCTGCGTAGGCCATGCAGTTTCAGGTAGCATGCCTTTGCTGTTAAGCGTTTCTTTTCCACCCACGCTGGTGCCCCACAATCCTTTATTGATGCTGTACATGGCTTTTTCAGCATTCATTTCCACACCCTTTTTTGCCAGGTAAGTAAGTTCATCCTCACGGCTCAGTTTCAGGTCACGGATGGGTGTAATAATTTCTACGCCGGGTATCATTATATGGAAAATCATATCGAACCTAACCTGATCGTTACCGGCACCGGTGCTGCCATGCGCCACTGCATCGGCTTGTAATTTTTTGGCGTGTTCTGCTATATGTAAAGCCTGGCTTAAACGTTCAGCACTTACACTCAAAGGGTAGGTGTTGTTCTTGAGCACATTACCAAAAATGAGGTACTTGATAATACGGTCGTAATAGCCTTTAACGGCATCAATAGTTGTGTGCGTTTTTACCCCAAGATTGTAAGCATGTGCTTCTATTTTTTGCAATTCTTCTTCGGTAAAACCGCCGGTATTTACAATAATGCTGTGCACTTCGTAACCCTTGTCTTCGCTCAGGTATTTTACACAAAAGGTGGTATCGAGGCCACCACTAAAACCGAGAACAACTTTTTTCATATTTCTGTTTTTTCCCAAGGCTAAAGCCTAGGGTTAGTAAATTATTTTTAGCCAAAGGCTAGTGCTACTATGGAGCAACATTGGCGACGCTCCGTTGATGTGTAGTAATTCTGTTGGGCTTTTTTGATCGCTTAGAGTCAGACGCCAGCATGGCGTCTCTACAAACAACAATCATGTCTTCAAATGCTTATTAGTGGCAATCAGATGAATGGAGTCCCGAAATAATCGGGATTTACAACGTTCGCCAATGTCGCTTAATCAAGGAACGGCTTTCGCCTGGTTCAAAAAAACCTTACCCCAAAAACAAACTCAGCAATGAAAACCTTTTGTTCTTGCCGATTATTGGTTTTAATTCCTTTTTTACCGGTTCATCTTTTTTGCCAAACAGTTTGCCAAAAATGGTTTGCTTAATCTGTAGCAAACGTTCGTAGCCTTTGCTGTTATCCTTAAAAAACTCCTTGGTTTCTTCCGGCTCGTAATGGTCTTTTGGGTCGTAAAGCATGGCGGTACACATGCAGTTTTTACGTTCCTTCATCATTAGTATATCGTAGTTAACACAGCTTTTACAGCCAGCCCAAAAAGCATCGTCCTGCGTCAATTCGCTATAGGTAACTGGTTCATAACCAAGGTCACTATTAATCTTCATCACCGCAAGTCCGGTAGTGAGACCAAATAATTTGGCATCGGGGTACTTGGTGCGGCTCATTTCGAAAATCTTCTTTTTAATGGCTTTGGCCAAACCTGCATTGCGGAATTGTGGTGCAACAATAAGGCCGCTATTGGCTACATATTCGCCATGGCCCCATGTTTCTACATAACAAAAACCTGCCCAAACACCATCGCTGTTAAAGGCGATTACGCCTTTGCCTTCCAGTATTTTTTCACGTACATATTCAGGTGTACGCTTGGCAATGCCGGTGCCACGTGCTTTGGCCGATGATTCGTATTCATCGCAAATAATAGTAGCAAAATCGAGGTGTGATTTATCTGCGGGTAGTATCTGAAAATCCATTGTAGTAAAATCTATATAGGGTAAAAATTAAATTCCTGAACCGTGCCTTAGCAAAGCTTCAGCGGGTTACAATTTGGGGTAAACCAATATGATTGGGAGGTATTAACGTCGTACCACAAGGGGGATAAACTTCCTGTAGATATCGGGGCAAGCGGAGGAAAAAGAAAAAGTACCGAAGGCTTTCGGTATAAAAAACCCACGCCCGGCAGGGGCATGAAACATCACTTCTGGAAAAAGCGATATGGTTGAGTTTTTTGTTATTGTTTTAATAAAAAGCTTAGTTGAAATTCATACAAGTTACACAAAGAAAACCATTTATGCAATTGATGGTCCAATTTTTTTTAGTATCACGAAATCTTAACATCAGCTGTTATTTAAGGGCCGTAAACGTAGCAGAAAAAAATTTAAATGATTGGTTGTCAGTAACAAATTGCAACTTGCTTGTTGCCATAGCATTGCCTATTTAAATTGAGCCAAATGAGACGAATTGCTGATACGAAAAATATCTGTTACGCAGCCATATTATTGTTGGTTGCCAGTTGTAAAACGGCCACCACAGATGATAACTGGATGATGGGGCCTTTTGTAAAACCAAAAGAAAATCCGGTGTTAAAGGCTGATTCCAGCTATTTGTTCAACTGCCCAGTACAGCACAAAATTGTAAAGTGGCAATTGGCTGATGTGTTTAATCCGGCTGCCATAGTTCGCCACGATACAGTATTTCTTTTATTTAGGGCAGAGGATAATCCTGTTGCTGGTATTGGGGGCCGCACTTCACGTATTGGCCTTGCTTACAGTACAGATGGGCTCAATTTTACAAAACACCCTTTGCCGGTTTTGTACCCCGATACCAGTATATTTATCCAATACGATTTCCCCGGGGGCTGCGAAGACCCCCGGATAGTGGAAAAGGAAGATGGCAGTTATGTGCTGCTGTACACTAGTTGGAATGGTGATGTGGCAAGGTTGAGTGCTGCTACGAGTACGGATTTATACCATTGGCAAAAACAAGGGCCTGTTTTTGCAAAAAATAATGTAGAGAAATATAAAAATGTGTGGTCAAAATCAGGATCTGTTGTAACCGAACTGAATACTACAACAAACCATATTGTAGCGAAAAAAATTAATGGAAAGTATTGGATGTATTATGGTGACAAGAATATTTACGTAGCTATCATCTCTTGATTCTAAAACCGTCCAGTCAATCAAGTTATCAGAACTAGCCATGTAAATATTCTT
>JAYUTQ010000638.1:0-2514 GCA_043755055.1 Chitinophagaceae bacterium
TTATTGCAGTAATGGATGGTGGTATAGACACCAGTCATTATGCCCTTAAAACGGTGCTTTGGAAAAACATAAAAGAGATTGCCGGCAATAGTAAAGATGATGATGGCAATGGGTATGTGGATGATATATACGGCTGGAATTTTTTAGGCAATGCACAAGGCGAAAATGTAAATAAAGAATCACAGGAAGCTGTAAGGGTGTACCATCAACTGGCTCCAAAGTTCACCAATAAAAACTTTGACATCACCAATGCCGGACAGCAAGAAAAAAATGATTACTTGCTTTGGCAACGCAGTAACCAACTGCTGGAAGCAAAGGCTGAAGATAAATTGGGATTGATGATGGTGGAAGCATCTGTACGAACCAACCGATATTTTGATAGCCTCATCCGCTGCGAAATGAAAATGCCTAAATACACTGCCGATGAACTGGAGCAATTTATACCACGAAATAGTATTACCAAAAAAGCTAAACTGGGCTACCTGCGCTTTATAGAATTGCTGGAATTGGACCGTGACAAAACGAATCGGCAGTTATTTGCCGATCTGGATAAAATGATAGACCAGCAAAAGGAATTACAAATGGGAAAAATTAGACCTGTTACTAATTTTCGAAATGTGATTGTGGGTGATAACGAAGATGAATTTACCAATATATATTATGGCAATGGCGATGTAATGGGCGGCACCGCACACCACGGCACACATGTAAGCGGCCTTATTGCCGGCGGCTATAATAGTGCAGATACAAACGTGTATGGCGTATGCGGTATGGCCAAAATAATGACCGTACGATGTGTACCCGATGGCGACGAGCATGATAAGGATGTAGCACTCGGCATCATGTATGCTGTAAAAAACGGAGCCAAAGTAATCAACATGAGTTTTGGCAAAGATTTGTCGCCACATAAACATTGGGTGGATGAAGCCATAAAATATGCGGCGGCACACGATGTATTAATAGTACATGCCAGCGGAAACGACGGCAGAAATACCGATGAAGACCCTGATTATCCCAGCCCTTTTTTAATGGATAATGAAAAAGCCAACAATGTAATAACCGTAGGCGCCAGTGGCGACAGTAGCCTCAACTGTGGCATGGTGGCCGATTTTACCAACTATGGCAAACAAACTGTAGATGTGCTTGCACCAGGCGTAAAAATATACAGCAGCATACCCGGCAATGAATATGCTTACGAGCAAGGCACCAGTATGAGTGCCCCGATTGTAAGTGGACTGGCTGCTTTGCTCAGAAGTTATTTTCCGCAGTTAAGTGCTGTGGCGGTAAAAAATATCATAGAGCAATCGGCAGATAAAAGCATGGCTCAGCAACGGTTTAAAATGCCCGGCAGTTTAAAAAAAGAAAGGATAGAGATGAAAAACATTTGCAAAACCGGTGGCATCGTAAACGCCTACAACGCAATAAAGCTGGCATTGGAAATAACCAATAGCGGAAGTCGGTTAAAGGTGTTTAATATTGAGGATTAGGGATTAGTTGATTGGTTGACCAGTTTATTGGTTGATTAGTTCATTTGGAAAGGAACTTAGTTTACATATAGCATTATAACATAACCAAATAATCAACCAACTAACTTAAAAACAAACCAATTAACTAATCAACCAATCAACTAAAATGCGTCCATTACCAAGCGATTACAGCGGGTTTAATAAAACCTACATCGATTATACCACTTCCGGCGACATACATCTTTTATTGCAGGAATCATTGCAGCAAACGGAAGCTTTTGTTAATTCCATTCCAGCAGCCAAAGCAGACCATGCTTATGCCGAAGGAAAATGGACTTTAAAAGAATTACTACAGCATTGCATAGACACGGAACGCATTATGGCTTACCGTGCTTTGTGCGTGGCCCGTGGCGAACAGCAAAATCTGCCAGGCTTTGATGAAAACTCCTTTGCAGCCACATCTAATGCCAATGCAAGAAATTGGGATGAGCTGATAGAAGAAATGCTTTTGGTAAGAAAAATAACCATCATTCTTTTTAATACTTTCAACGAAGAACAATTACAACAGCGTGGGTTAGCTAATAACCATGCGATTACATGTAATGCTCTTGGCTTTATTATTGTTGGACATTTTATGCACCACGAAAGGATTGTGAAAGAAAGGTATTTATAAGTTGGATAGGTAGAAATTATTTTGTTATTTTTCAGAATATTTTTTTGCCAAAACCCAGCATACACATGAATCATCCTGTAACTCATTTTGTAGCTCTCTGTTTGTTATTTTTTTTCCCGGCTATTTCTTTCTCTCAAAATCTGGTACAGGATTCTTTAAAAAATATTGCTTCGAAAAATACAGTTGATACAGGAGTAATAGATGCCAACAGGCAACTCAGTGTTTTGCTGCAGGAGGATGATCCATCCGAGTCCATCCGGTTTGGCATAATTGCATTAAGACAGGCGAAACAACTAAATGATCAATTCCGCATCGCACAGTCCTATAAAACGATTGGGATTGCCTTCGATTACAAAGGCAACCTGGACTCCTGTT
>JAYUTQ010000639.1:0-5550 GCA_043755055.1 Chitinophagaceae bacterium
GTATAAAAAACATCCATCGCAGCTCAAGTTTGTGTTGATTGATCCCAAAAAGGTGGAGCTGAGTATTTACAGGGTAATAGAAAAACACTTTTTAGCCAAACTGCCCGGCGAAGACGAGCCGATTATTACCGATACTAAAAAAGTAGTGTACACCCTCAACGCCCTGTGTATTGAAATGGATCGTCGCTACGACATGCTGAAAGAAGCCGGTACCAGAAACATAAAAGAGTACAACGAAAAATTTGCAGCCCGCCGCCTTAATCCGCAAAAAGGCCACGAATACCTGCCCTTTATTGTGCTGGTTATAGATGAATTTGCCGACCTGATTATGACGGCAGGCAAAGAGGTGGAAATGCCAATAGCCCGATTGGCACAGCTGGCCCGTGCTGTGGGCATCCATTTAATTATTGCTACGCAAAGGCCATCGGTAAATATTATTACAGGAACCATTAAAGCCAACTTTCCGGCCCGTATTGCCTTTAAAGTTTCGTCTAAAATAGACAGCCGCACCATTCTGGATGCCGGTGGCGCCGAGCAACTGATTGGTAAAGGCGATATGCTGATTAGCTACAATGGCGAAATAACCCGCCTGCAATGCGCCTTTGTAGATACGCCTGAAGTAGAAGGTGTATGCAGTTATATAGGCGAACAACGTGGGTACGCCGATGCTTTTTTACTACCGGAATATGTGGATGAAAAAGACAAGGAAGCCAAAGACTTTGACCTGAGTGATAAAGATCCTTTGTTTGAGGAAGCTGCCAGACTGATAGTGCAAAACCAAAGTGGTTCTACATCGCTGATACAACGCCGTATGAAGCTTGGCTACAACCGTGCCGGCCGCCTGATGGACCAACTGGAACAGGCCGGTGTAGTAGGCCCCAACCTTGGTAGTAAAGTAAGGGAAGTAGTAATTAAAACGGAAGCAGACTTACAGGAATTACTGGATGGCTTTTAAGTATAATTTACCAAACATTTGTTGGGCAGCTGGTACGGGATTTCCCCCGACGTCCACCACCACCGCCAAAACCATTACCTTTTCCTTTAAACAAGCCACCTAAAGAAAAGCCCCCTGTTTCACAATCATTTAGCCGAAGGCCAATGGTTAAACCTGTAAAATAATACCAGTCGTCTTGTTTGGGATTACCACGGCCCGCCCCTTCGTTAGGATACGGCTTATTGGGGTCCACTTCTTTTCTTCTAAATGCCAAATCCACAGCTATTTGACCACGGGCATTGCGAAGTGCATTTTCATCGGCAAAAGTTCCGCTTACATCATCCAGATAATCGGTAAAAAGTTTGCGGTGGCCGAACTCGAAACCAATGTTTAAATTACAGTTCACCTGCCATTTAAAACCACCGCCATACGGCAAACAAAGCTGGTTAAGCGAATAAATTTTTTTGTCGGGATATTGAGCCAACCCTTGCCCCTCGGTGCCTAAGGGCTGCAAAAAATACTGCTTGCCCTGATACGTGGTGTATGGATTATAGTGATACACGCCTAAACCAGCGAATACGTATGGTGTAATAGCAAAATTTTCCGGAGTGATAAATCTATACTCTAAACCTGCATGAAATTCGCTTAGCTTGGTTTTGAAGCTAAGATTTCGGTTTACAAGGTCTACCCGGTTTATTTTATCGCTTCCCTGTAGGCTGCCGATGGCAAAACCTGCCCTTGCAAATATCTTTTCGGTTATTCCATATTTCACAACAATAAACCCGGCCGGCTTCGAATTATTAAGTGTTAAGAAAATAGGTTGCAAGTCTCCTTGATAATTACTGATGCCACCAAAAAGATCAATGTCTAAACGTTGGGTATGCGCCGCTAGATTGCATGCTGCAAAAAATATGATAAAAAAACTAAGCTTCTTCAATAGTATTTTAGATTGTTCTTGTACAAAGAAAACCTAACGTACGGGATTGACCAATTATTTTGATTTGAGTGTATTGTTTTGAACCATTATTTTTGTCGCCTTGCATTAAGAAAGTATAATTGTCCGGGACGTAGCGCAGTCCGGTAGCGTACCAGGCTGGGGGTCTGGGGGTCGCAAGTTCGAATCTTGTCGTCCCGACAAAAAAAAGAGGCTGTCTCAAAAATTGGAGACAGCCCTTTTTACCTTTTCGATTAAATATGGCACATTTCGTTTACATACTTAAAAGCCTTAAAGATTATAAATACTATGTTGGCGAAACGCACAATGTAGAGGAAAGACTTGCTTACCATAATGCAGGTTTACAAAGAAGTACAAAACATCGGATCCCTTTTGTACTCATTCTATTTGAGACACTTGAAAACAAACATGTTGCCTTGAAAAGGGAAAAACAAATTAAATCGTGGAAAGGTGGCAGGGCTTTTAAAAATTTGATAACTGGGACGTAGCCCCGCATTATGGCGGGGTACCAGGCTGGGGGTCTGGGGGTCGCAAGTTCGAATCTTGTCGTCCCGACAAAAAAGGGCTGTCTCAGAAGTATGAGGCAGCCTCTTTTTATTCGGGTAGGTGATGGAAATTATTTTTGTTTAAGCGATTCCAGGCGCCTAAATTATACTTTTGAAACTGCCTCTTTTTAATTTTAGCACCCATAGTTTTACTATACTTTACTAAAAACCACATGCACAGCTTTTGGAAAAAAATAGAATACTGGGATCAAACGCTATTCCTCCTTATTAATCAGGATGGCAGCAATTCCTTTTTTGATAGTTGGATGCCATGGATAAGAGAGTCCGTAATGTGGGCACCGCTGTATTTATTCCTCATCATTTTTGTGCTTTATAATTTTAGGGGTAAGGGTGCTGTATGGCTCATGGCCTTACTTGCCACTGTGGCTTTAAGCGATATTGTAAGCAGCCAGATATTAAAAGTGTACGTAGAACGGGTTCGGCCTTGTAACGATCCGTTTATACAGCAGTACCTGCGTTTTATTATTAAACGGTGCCCCAGTAGTTTTAGTTTTACATCCAGCCATGCTGCCAATCATTTTTCTTTAGCCATGTTTGTTTATTATAGCGGCAGGCAAATAGTGGGCCCAAAACTGAAATTGTTTTTTGTATGGGCAGGCCTCATCTGCTATGCTCAAATGTATGTGGGTGTACACTATCCGCTGGATATTTTGGGCGGAACCGCTGTTGGGCTAAGTATTGGTTATTTTATGGGCAGGTTGTTTAATAAGCAGTTTGGGTTGCAGGTAAACGATATAAAAATGGCATAACCTGGTACTAACACACTTTGCCTTACCATATCCATTTTAAAACCAAAACCCCGACTTTACAATCGGGGTTTATAAATTATATTCAGGAAACATTGTTAGTAAAACAAGTGGCTCAGCACATTTGCCGGGTAATTCATTTTGGGCTTTAATCCAAGAAAAGATGTCATTTGTTTTGCCAGCAAAATGGTTTTTAGTTTGCTAATCAATCCGCCATTCAGCAAATTAAATTTAGAGGCATAACCAGACGGATCTGTTTTTTGCAACGGTAGTATTTCAGTCTTTTTATGAAGAAAATCGAGTACAACATTTTCTACCTCATTTTTTTGATCACTGTTTAAATTCAAAGTTGGTGTTAGCTTTTGCATTATTTGCCCTGAAATTCCATTTACATCCAATTGTGCCTTTAAGGCCATGCTGGTAAACAAAAACAGTATTGCAACGGAAAGCTTTTTCATAACTGGTAAGATTGGTTAACTACATGTTACGTTGCATTGTGCTAATCTGCAAACGAAAAAATACTGTTAACAAATGCTGTTTTATTAAACACCAATAAATCTTCCATTTTTTCGCCTACACCAATGTAACGAACCGGTATATTCATTTGGTGAGATATGGCAAGAACCACGCCACCTTTTGCCGTTCCGTCAAGCTTGGTAATGGCCAGGCCGGTAACTTCTGTAGCCGCTGTAAATTGTTTGGCTTGCTCCAAGGCGTTTTGGCCGGTACTGCCATCAAGCACAAGCAGTACTTCATGCGGTGCGTTCGGAATTTGGCGGGTGATAACCCTTTTGATCTTCGTAAGCTCTTCCATCAGATGGCTTTTATTATGCAGCCTGCCTGCTGTATCTATAATTACAATATCTACGCCACGGCTAATGCCACTTTGTACCGCATCAAAAGCCACTGCTGCGGGGTCGCTGCCCATGGGCTGTTTTACTATTGGCACGCCGGTTCTTTCGCTCCAAATAGTAAGCTGATCCACAGCCGCAGCCCTAAAAGTATCTGCCGCACCCAGCAATACCGATTTACCGGCCTGCTTAAACTGATGGGCCAACTTGCCAATTGTGGTGGTTTTGCCCACACCATTTACGCCTACCACAAGCAGTACATAAGGCTTGGGCATACCTTCAAGGCTAAAGCCCGAAGAAAGCCCGTCAGGTGAATCTACCAATACAGACTGCATTTCCTGATGCAGGATATTGTTTAGCTCGGATGTACCGAGGTACTTGTCTTTTTTTACCCGCTGCTCTATTTTTTCGATGATGGCCACGGTGGTTTCTATGCCCACATCGGCACTTACCAAAGCATCCTCAAGATTGTCAAGCACTTCTTCATCCACGGTGCTTTTACCGGCAATAGCTTTTGAAATTTTTGTAAAAAACCCTTCTTTGGTTTTTTGCAGGCCTTCATCCAATGTCTGCTTTTCTTTTTTGCCAAACAGTTTATCAAAGAATCCCATAAATAATTTTATTTTAAGTGTAAATCAATGTAGGCCAATGTATTTGGTCAATTGGTCATTGAGTCAAAAGGGCATTACTTTTTTGCCAACAATCAAAAATAGTGGGTTTGCAATAGCAATCTCTTATCCAATTATGTAAATGACCAATTGATTATTGACACAATGACCAATGACTATTGACACTAATGACTAATAACTATTGACGCAGTGACTTGTTTTGAAAAACAAAAAGCCATCACACCAAAGGCATGACAGCTTAAATATTATAATACCCGTCTTTAACACAAACGGATAGTCGCTTTTATTTGCTTTCTAAGAAATCTTTTACCTTGTCTTTATGAACGATTTGTTCTTTAAAAGTATAGGCACCGGTTTTAGGACTCCGAACCGCTTTGATCACTTTGGTCCAGTTTTTTGCGTCAGCTGCTGCCTTTGCGTCTTTAATCTTTGCGTTTTTTGATGCTGCTTTTGCCATCTCTATTTAATTGAAAATGTGATAAATGTGGGAAATATGCAAATGGAAAGAATGTGCAAATGGAAAGAATAATTATCTGGTTACCGTTTGCCTGTTTTGTAATTTGCTCATTTGCATATTTGCATATTACTTACTTAATTTCTTTGTGTACAGTCACCTTTTTAAGAATAGGGTTAAATTTCTTTAACTCCAAACGCTCTGGTGTATTTTTTTTGTTTTTGGTAGTAATGTACCGGCTTGTTCCGGGCATACCGCTTGTTTTGTGTTCGGTACACTCCATTATCACCTGCACCCTGTTTCCTTTCTTAGCCATGATATGAAAATTTTAAAATTCGATTAAATACTGTTTCCCCTGTAGGAAAGTAGTGCATTAGATGTGTACACCCTGGGCACGTAATTCTTTTACCACTAC
>JAYUTQ010000640.1:0-2513 GCA_043755055.1 Chitinophagaceae bacterium
CCAATATTGAAACCTACACAGGTATTTCGCCAAAGGCATTTAATTGGTTAAAATACCAATGGCTGTATAATTGGCTGCTCCGAACAAATTTTGTAAAAAGTAGGGTAAAGAAAAACATCAATAAAAAACCCGCAGGCCCTGCGGATGAAGAAAGGACTAAAGCGATGAGCCTTGTTTGGGGCGAAGTAACCAACGCATCGGGCAAAGAAATTTGTGCTAAAATTCAAGGACCTGATGGTTACACCATGACGGGACACACAGCTTTGCTTATTGTAAATAAAATATTTGAAGGCAATGTAATCAGCGGCTATCATACACCTGCAGAAGTATTTGGCGAAGACTTAATTTTAGAAGTTCCGGGAGTAAAAAGATGGCAGTAAGAGCAGTTGGCAGTCAAAGCAGTTTACAGTTGGCAGTTGCTCACTTTTTTTTAAAGATTACAAATGCGGATGACTACAAATAATTATGAACCTTGACCAAATAAGAGAAAACGAATTTGACAAACCAACCAGAAAAAAAATCATCTTTCCGGTTAATCTAGCTTTGCGTCAATACCTTCGTGATCATGGCCGGGAAGTGAGGCTGCCAGTAGCTTACAAGGATTTATTAAATTTTACTTACTCTATTCCGGTAAAAGATAAACACGGTAAACCTACCCTTTGGGAAACTGTTAGCTACGACCTGCACCAATGGGATTTTGTAAAGGAAGGATTGCTAAAAATTTACGCCATCCTTAAAACCGAAGGCGACCTGAGCTTTAGCAAACACCTGGATGTAGCCAGAATTGATTACTGCACTTTTGGCAACTCAAACCCTTTCCGCATACGAATTGTGAACAAGTTTAACGATAACTACGACCACTACTATATTAAGATGGCCGATGCTTCGAGAATTTACGGATTAGAATTAGAACACATACTTTCTCCCAAACGAATTACATACCTAACCCATCAGAATTCGCTGGTGGAGGAGCATATACCCGGTATACCAGGCGATGTGTTTATTACCGAACATTTGCATTTAGCATCAACTAATAAAATAAGACTGGCAAAGGAATTTGTAAAGTTTAACGAACGCTGTTTTGTACGCCTGCTCGGCGATATGCGGTCGTATAATTTTGTGTTTGAAGTACTACCGGATATTGAAGATTTTCAATACCGTATCCGTGCCATCGACTTTGACCAACAGAGCTACGAAGGCCGTAAAAACCTGTACCTGCCGCAGTTTTTTAAAGAAAACCTGCCCCTTGTAGAAATGACGCTGAGCCTGCTGAACAAAGAATCAATAGAACAATACCAGCAGGAAGAACGCACCATTATGGCTTTTAGGGTTGCCAGTACCAGATACCGCATTATGGAACTTCTTAATATTATGACCAACGATATTATTTCTACACCCGAAAAAACATACCGCCTAAAACATGAGTTGGCAGAAGTTTACAAGAATAATTATTTTACCAAATGCTATTCTATGGGCCAAATAGTAAAGCTGAACCTTAAACAAACGCTTCGCAAAAACCTTATTAGCATACAGCAAATGCTGGGAAAAATTCAGGACTAATATAGAGGTAAAAAAAGGCATGCATGATCAACAAAGACTACTATCAGATACTGGACATTTCTTACACCGCTACTTGCGAAGACATCAGAAGAGCTTTTCGTAAGCTAGCTTTTGAGTTTCACCCCGATAAAAATGATGGCGATGCCCTTGCTGAAGAAAAATTTAAAGCCATACAGGAAGCATATTTTATTTTAAGCGATGCCCAAAGACGGGAACACTATCATTTAAAAAGCCGCTACCCGCTTATAAATAAGCGAACCCCAGTAAAGCCAGCTACTGCATTCAGCATTTTAAACCAGTGCCAAAAACTAAACGATAAAATAGCTGAAATGGATATTTTCCGGATGAGTCAGCAAGCCTTGTTTGAGCATATCATGTTGTTGTTAGAAGATAAAAATATCAGCATCGTACAACAATCCGGCGACGAAAACCTGATTAAACAGATAACATACGAATTGCTGAAAAGCAGTAAGCCATTGACTTTTAGCTATGTGGAGCAAATTAATACACGCCTTGCATTATTGGCAGGCAGCAATAACGAACAAATCAGCCAAATCTATCATCATACAAAAACACGGCGGCGTATTAGTTATTGGGAAAGGTATAATGGCCTGATTATTTTGATAGTAACACTGCTGCTTTGCTGGTTAATCTGGATACTTTAAAGGTGCCTCTACAAAAATTTGAAAGGTCTGCATACAATTCCATCTCGTCTCTAAATCCAAAAATCTGATATCCGTTTGAGAAGCTATACCCGATACCACCAATCGTTTTCCCAGATAGGGCATTCATAAAAGTTGTTCAGATCTTTTTTTTGGTCCGAAAAAAGAAGATTAACTATTTGTGATAGGAACAGCACAATTATTGACGTTATATTGCCTGTTATACATTTGCAAACTAGCAATAGCACAAACCGGAGGCATAGCCATCACAATTTTTTCCTGCGATAAGAA
>JAYUTQ010000641.1:0-5540 GCA_043755055.1 Chitinophagaceae bacterium
TTATCCCGGCACAATGCTGTATTTATACGAGCAAACAAAAAATGAAAGCCTGCATAATGAAGCCATGCGCATAAATGAGATTTTACATATAGATAGAAAAACGCTTTATAATAAAATAAAAAGTTTTGAAGAACAGACGGTCAATAATTAAAGCCTTTTATTTTTGAAGTGTTAGGATAAATTAATCTTCTTTGGGTCAATGGGTCAATAGTCAAAATATAATGACTGTTGACCCATTAACTTATTAGCAATTTTTAGTACTGCCCGGTACTTAATAAAACAAGTGTACAAGATGCCTGAGGGTGAATACCATTGGCTTTGGCTAAAGCAGACAACTCGTTATTTTCTGTGCCGGGATTAAAGATGATGCGTTTAGGATGGAGTGAAATGATATAATCGTAATATTCTTTCTGTATGTTAGCATTGATGTACAACGATACGGTATCTATACCTTCAAATGCTTTTTTCTCTGTTTCGAATTTAACCCCAAAAGCTTCGCCAGGTTTGTGGCTTATAGCCACCACTTCGTGCCCATATTTGCTGAGCCTGTTAATGGCCAGATAGCTATATCGCTCTGGATTTTCGGAGGCGCCAATTATCAATGTTTTTTTATGAGTATCCATCGGTTTTTTTCTTTTTAAAAAAATCTACATTATAAATTTTGCTGAACCTATCCAATAGCTGGTTATGGGTATGGGCGAAATGCCAAACATGATGAACATGATGGTCTCAATTACATTCGCAGAGCAGCTTTTATTATAACCTACAAAAACCACGATGATTTCAATGGTGAATAACGAGGCTATAATAAGGTGTATGCGGTAAACAGATTTTTTCATTTCATCAGCGCCTGCAAGATTTGCAATTGTGCTTAATAGTTGCCATGTTCCCAATATCTGCATCGCAAGTCCTACAAAAAGGATGCCCATTCCTTTAAAGCCTATGGCTGTCAAAAGCTCTTAAATGAACAAAGCCATAGGGCCATAAAAATCGAATTTTTCATATGGATTGTGTATAAGACGAGCCAATAGTTTTGGTTAGCACTTTTACAAACCTTAAACCTTATTAGTAGCCTTTTGCTCCTTTTTCTTTATATCGTTTCATGGCTTCTACAAAATAGTAATCTGCATAAGTAAGTGGCACATCTATTTCTGTTTTTTTGGGGTTGTTGCCGACACTATGTTTTACAATAAAACCACCATTGGTGCCAGCTGCTGCCTTGTATTGGGTTGATGATAAACTTCGCATAATAGCCTCGGCTGCTGCCATATATTTTTTACCCAGCTTTTTATTTACATACCCACTTAGCTCAATAAATGCAGACGCCATAATGGCTCCGGCAGAAGCATCTCGAGGAGCATTGGGAATATCGGGTGCATCAAAATCCCAATAAGGAATTTTATCTGATGGCAGGTTAGGATGGTTAAGAACAAAGGCAGCTATTTTATTAGCCTGCTCCAGGTATTTGGGGTCTTTTGTTTCACAGTACACTTCGGTATAGCCGTACAAGCCCCATGCCTGCCCACGGGCCCAGGCACTGCCATCGGCATAGCCCTGTGCCGTTCTTTTTTGAATTACAGAACCGTCTTTACTATTGTAGTTTATTACATGATACGAACTATTGTCGTAACGGAAGTGGTGCTTCATTGTAGTATTAGCATGTGTAATTGCTATTTTGTAAAAAGATGAGTCACCTGTGGCTTGAGTGGCCCAAAACAACAATTTTAAATTCATCATATTATCTATGATCACCAGGTATTCATCTGGCTTTTTAGAATCCCAGGATTTAATGCAACCAACTGTTGGGTTAAAGCGGGTAGATAGCGATTTGGCACTGTTTATCAAAATGTCATTATATGCTGGTTTTGGTGCAATTCGGTTCGCATTGCCAAAGCTGCAAAACATCATAAAACCAAGGTCGTGGGTGTCTTTGTTAAACTGTTCTTTTTTTAAAATCTCATTTATGCGCATGGCTTCATTATGCAGGCTTTCATTTTTTGTTTGCTCGTATAAATACAGCATTGTGCCGGGATAAAAGCCACTGCACCACCAACTTGAATTGCTAAATTCATACTTGCCCGTTTCCGGAAAAAAAGTTTTTGGAAATTTTTCTGCAGGTAGGTTTTGCATTTGTATTTGATATTGTTCGCCGGCATCTTTAAAGTTTTGCTCAATGGTTTGTAGCAGTGCTTTATCCGCCTTAAATTTCAATTTCTTTTGTGCAGTACAGGCAGTAGATGCGAACAGTAAAAGTGTAATAAGCGTTTTCATTTTTTTAATCATTGCAATTTGTTTTCATTTTTTATTACGCCTTTTCAGAGCTTGAATGTGTTTATTACTAATGGTTTATGCTATTATTTTTTTATTTATTTATATTATTCACAATCACCAATCAACTATTCAACCAATCAACTAATCTTCCACTCTAATACCTGCACCATTTGCGGAGGAATATTGGCCTTGCCTTCCCCATCTATCTGTTCGGTAAACTGTATAAAAAGGTGTAGCCGTTTTTTCTGATTCCAAAGTTCTGTATCATAAGTGGGTTCCCAACTTCCGACAGATGTTTCGGTAAGGTCTTTTATCGTCCATATATTATTACGAAGGTCTTTATTTAAGGCTACTGATACTTTACTGCCCCTTTCTTCATCCCTAAAAATGACCACGGCACAGGTTCGTTTTCCTTTTTTCCAGCTTACAATTTGTGGCCTCGAAATAGGGATTCTTTTACTACCCGTACCGCTAAGGCTGAATGGTGTTTTTCTGAACCCTAAATTTTGCGTTTGCCATTTTTCATTTAGCTGAAACACGACATGGTATTGCGGAATGGAATCACCTTTTTCTCTCCAATAGCCTGCTATAATCGGGTTACCGTCTGCATCGGCATACATGGATGTTTGGTTAATTAGTTCACTTTTTTGCGGAATGGCAGCCACATATTCTGCAGTGGCGGCATTTATAGGCAGGTTGTATTTTTCGCCGGTAGATTTTTGCCAGGTTATGCCACCATCTGCCGATTGGGCATAGCACATATCGTGATTGCTGCTAACATCGGCACTTTCTCTCCACACCCAACTGATGTGGATGGTGCCCTTTGTATCCACACACGCCTGCCAGTAGGCATTGCGTTTTCTTTCGCCATCTATTACATTCCGGTGTAGTTGTTTCCAGCTTTTGGTAACCATATCATATTGATTCATTACAAGATTGCCCTGCCCTGATTGGCCGTCGCGGTAAAAAAATAACAGGTTGCCATTGGGCAAACGATGAAATTCCGGATAGGTAACATTGGTTTCCAAACTACCCGTCATGGGTAGTTTATCTGTAAAATCCAGTGAGCCGGGTGCTATGCTTTTGCAGTACCGTAAAGGGTTTCCATGATGATCCCACGACAAGTGCAGATAGCCGTCGCCATCCGTCATCATGCTGATGGTATTGTGTGCATCCGCCGTTTTTCCTTTGAAAGGCGTTCTTTTAAGTGCCCATTTTTTTGACCCGGTTTTTCTTTTACCTACTACTACAAAGCTTTCGTTATCGTAATATGAAATGTATTGTGTGCCTTTAAAACTTACCAGCGAATTTTTGCGAAACACAACTGTATTAACAGAGTTATTAGCCCAGCCTTCACCCACATCAATTGTTTTTTGAGCAATGTTATTTTGTAAAAAAAAGAATACAAATAACAGTAGCCACACTTTGGGCTTAAGAATATGGCAATTGAAAATTTTCAAAACGACTGATTTGAAATTAGGATAAGGTGGAAAGTTAATGGCTAATTGGTGTCGTTCCGATTTCCCCAAGATGTTTATAAAACTATCATCTACAAAAGCAATGGTCTATTGCATTCTCCCATAACTTTAGGAAAACCTATTTATGATGCTTTGGAGAAAATTCAATGGCGAATCCATAAACCTGCCGATAAAGGAGGCTGTGGAAGACGCCATCAAAAGAGAAACTCTGGCAGGAAATAACCTTAAAGTTTGTATTGGTACCGATAGCCAGGTAAAGGGCCTTGACACCGAATTTGCCACAGTAATTGTTTTTTTGCGGCAGGGGCACGGTGGTTTTATGTTTATCCATAACGAAAAAACCACCCGCAAATACAGCATTAAAGAAAGGATGCTGGTAGAAGTAGCAAAGAGTATTGAGATTGCCTACGAACTATGCGATCTATTTACTTTATACGATGTGGATATGGAAGTTCATGCAGACATCAACACCAACCCTTCGTTTAAAAGTAATGAAGCACTTCGTGAAGCCATGGGCTATATACTAGGTATGGGCTTTGCCTTTAAAGCCAAGCCGGAAGCTTTTGCAAGTAGTAGTTGTGCTAATAAAGCGGTGAATTAGAATGGTAGAGCGTAAACTTTATGTAACCACTCTAATTTTGGAAGAAACAGACAGGGATGTTAAAAAACAAAACCCGATAGTTTGAATAAATTCAGGGACTATCGGGAATAAGATTCTGTAAAAGTAACTTCTTGATATAAAATTTGCGGCTTAATGGACATTTTTGATGCTATTTTCCTTTGAAACTCAATATGGGCTTAGGTTTACAGAAACGAAAGGTTATGAATAAAAAAATTGCCTTTTCTGTGGCAGTAAAATCACTAAAAAAAGTGGCTTTATAAACGGAGTACAACGCTATAAATGCTGGGTATGTGGCAAACAATTTATTGGCGTAAACAGGATAGATAACCAAACTCTTTGGAAAGAATATGTTGAAGGGAAACAGACCTATTTGCAGCTTTCTATCAAGTATGGTTGTTCTACTAAAACGATTCAAAGAAGGATAGACAAAGTGTCTTTGAGTCTTCCTGAACAAAGGGCAAAAGATGTCGTTGTTTTAATGGACACCACTTACTTTGGTCGTGGCTTTGGGGTTATGCTTTTCAAAGACGCTTATAGCGGTAAAAACCTCTACAAATCTTATGTAAAAACGGAGACCAACCAGCAATATGCCGACGGCATTAATCACTTGTTGCAAAACGGTTTTGAGATTAAAGCAATTGTATGCGATGGCCGCAAAGGCTTGCTGGGTCTTTGGAGTACGATACCCTTGCAAATGTGTCAGTTCCATCAGGTAGCAATTATCAGAAGATATCTGACCCGAAAACCTAAAATGCAGGCCAGCAAAGAGTTATGGGAATTGGTATTAATGTTGGTAAAGACAGATAAAGAAAGTTTTGAGGGTGGCTTGAATTATTGGCACAGCAAATGGGATGAGTTTTTAAATGAACGAAGAACAGATGAGCAAGGCAAGAAAAGATACGTACATAAAAGGCTAAGAAGTGCTTACAGAAGCCTTAAAACAAACCTCCCCTGGCTATTTACCTGGTACGATAATATGGCCTTGAAAATACCCAATACAACCAATGCAATTGATGGCCATTTTGCTGATTTAAAGAATAAATTGAGGAATCACAACGGCCTGTCAAAAGAAAGAAAAAGAAAGTTTATAGATGAGTTTTTGAAGGCATAGTGAACTCAGAATAAATCAAAAGAGCCTTCAATTAGAAAGCTCTTTTGATTGACTTATT
>JAYUTQ010000642.1:0-5539 GCA_043755055.1 Chitinophagaceae bacterium
CCATCCCGCAGGCTTCATTGCCAAAGGATTGTTGAGTTCTCCATTTGATCATTGTCATTTTGTTACCAGCACTACACACAAAACATTGCGTGGCCCTAGAGGTGGCATCATTCTTATGAAAAAGGATTTTGAAAATCCGTTTGGCTTAAAAGATATGAAGGGCAATACCCGCATGATGAGCAACCTGATAGATATGGCGGTGTTTCCCGGTACACAGGGAGGGCCATTAGAGCATATTATTGCAGCCAAAGCTGTAGCCTTCGGCGAAATTTTAACCGATGATTTTTTAATATACCAAAAGCAGGTACAGACCAATGCACAGGCTATGGCCAAGGCTTTTGTAGATAAAGGTTACAACATTATTAGCGGCGGTACCGATAACCACCTGATGCTGATAGACCTGCGTAACAAAAATATTAGTGGTAAAAAAGCAGAGCTTGTTTTGGGCATGGCCGATATTACCGCCAACAAAAACATGGTTCCTTACGATGATAAAAGTGCATTTGTAACATCGGGCATCCGCTTTGGTGTGCCAAGCATTACCACCCGTGGTATGAAAGAAACCGACATGCAGTTTGTAGTAAACGTAATAGATAATGTACTAATGAATGCTGACGATACCAACCTGATAGCCACCATTAAAGGCCAGGTAAATGAATTTATGGAGCAATTTGTTTTGTACCCAACATTGTAAGTGGAGAGTGGTAAGCAGTAAGAGTGAACGGTGAGTAATGAGTGGTAAGCCGTGAGATAGAAAATCATAAATCATACATCCGAAATCAAAAATCTACTATGCTTCAACGTATTCAAACCCTGTACCTGTTGCTGGCTGCTGCCTGTGCAGCTGCTATGTTTTTAATGCCGGTATATGGCGGCAGTTTACAGGATGGTGCCGTAAAAAACTTTATGGTGAGTAGTAATTTTTTGCTTTTAATTTTGATTATTTTAATGGCCATTATCCCTTTTGTTACCATCTTTTTATTTAAAAACAGATCTCTGCAAATGAAGCTGGTATGGCTGGGAATATTTATAACCATTGTGGCCATCGTACTGGTGTATGTAAAGGCTGTAGATTTTGGGGCTGATAAAACACTCAACTTTAAAGCATCCTCTTTTAAGGTGTCGGCAGCATTACCCGTATTAGAGTTGGTACTGCTTTTTATGGCTTTTGGCGGTATTCGTAAAGATGAAAAGCTGGTGCGGAGTGTAGATAGATTAAGGTAGCAATGAATTTACAAACAGGATGATCATAACAAAAATCCCGGCCCTATAATGTGGCCGGGATTTTTGTTTTTACATAAAAATTATTTATGCTTCCTATTAAATTTACAATGGTGCAAGAGCGTATCTACTTCACCGTTGTATTACTAAAACAAATCAGGGATTAATTTCAAAAACAACTTTTGTTTTTACTTCATTAATCTTGGTGTGGCCGAAAGAAGGGCCCAAAATTTCCGGGCTCAGCATGTCCCAATTATTACCAACAGAACCCTTTGTTGGACAAACGCAAGTACAGTAAGCATCTTTGCCCGTGTCTATGTCTATAACACAAGCCCACCAACATGGCCAGGAACATCCTGCCTGTCCCGAGTTATCTGTAAGCTGCCTTCTCATGGCAAGGTTTACACTACCTGTTTTTGAAGGTTTTCCGTCGGAAGTGACGGCACGAAATTTTTTCAACTTTTTTGCCTGCACAATGGCATACGTCTTAATACCAGAGGTTGAATCCACTAGGTACTCACCATCGGGCAGTTCAGTCGAAAACTCCGGGGTAGGTGTACCGGAAGGTTTTTCATCCGTAGTTTTTGGTTTGCAAGAAACCAATAATAGCATTACGCAACATAAGTAACTGAAAATTAGAGTTTTGTATTTCATTTTTTTAAGTTTCCTTAAATGTTTCTAATAAAAAAAGTGAAATGCAATAAGTAGTGAGTATTCGATAAATATGAGATAGAAATTGAATGCTTTTATTATTCCCGGGTATGCACATAAAAAAAGGAGCAGCTTCTGCTACTCCTTTTTCCCAATTCATCACAACTGTATTATTTTTTGGGTAATAAAACGCCATCTATTACGTGTGTAACACCGTTGCTGCTTACTACATCAGCAATGGTAACGTTAGCACCATTGATGCTTACTTTACCATCTTTAATGGCCACCATAAGTTCACCTCCATTTAAAGTTTTAATTTTTTGACCATCTTTAAGATCAGCAGCTTTTACAGCACCTGCTACCACATGGTAAGTAAGTACACCTGTCAAATCTTTCTTCATTTCTGGTTTCAACAAATTATCTACCGTACCAGCAGGCAGTTTATTAAACGCCTCATTTGTAGGTGCAAATACTGTAAATGGACCAGCGCCGCTTAAAGTACCAGCAAGATCAGCAGCCTTTACAGCTGCTACCAATGTTGTGTGGTCTGCAGAACCAGCAGCGTTTTCTACGATGTTTTTAGATGGAACCATGTTGGCGCCGCCTACCATTATACCAGCTTCTTCTGTTTTAACTGGTTCTACTACTGTTGTTGTACTTGTACTATCAGTTGTAGTTTCAGTTTTAGTACTTTCGGTACAGCCGATAAATAAAGCACCTGAAAAGCAAATAGCTACAAGCGCTGAGGAAATTTTGTGTTGCATAAAATTGTTTTGTTTTTGAAAAAAAGTGTTTTGTTTCTAATGATCACTATATACGTCAACGCATACTGAAAGGTTTTGTTTACGCTTTTCTTTAGCAGAAAAAGATTATTAAAGTTTGTTTAAGGTAACTGCTGACAGGAAATGGAAGGGCTCTACTGAATCATAAGCAAGGTTCTTTTTTGTTTAAATGGGTATTCCAATCCGAAAAATTTTTCAGACCAATTTTATGTATGGTTAATAATCAGTTACAAAAATGTCATTCCCAGTTTGATAAAAGAAAGAAAAAAGAAAATCGAAATCAGGATTTTCTATTGAGAAAAAGAAAAAAAATACCAGCATTACCAACAAAAAGCCTCATACAGCTTCAAAAAGCGCTACAGAAATCAATTATCATAAGTAAAAATTTACTTCAACAACCCCTTTATCTCATTCAACTTCATTAAAGCCTCCACCGGCGTAAGCCTGTTGATATCGAAGTTTTCGAGCATGGTTCTGATTTCGTTAAAGGTGTCGCTGTGGGCATCAAAAATGGAGAGTTGCAACTGTGGTGCGGCAATTTTTTTAACTGTATCCTGAATGTCTTCGTCCACATGTTTGGTTTCCAGTTGTTTCAATATGTCGTTGGCACGGTCTATAAGGGCTGGCGGCATACCGGCCATACGGGCCACATGTATACCAAAGCTGTGTACACTACCGCCCCGTGCCAGTTTGCGTAGGAAAATAATTTTATTACCAATCTCCTTATTGGTGATATGGTAATTTTTTACGCCTTGTAATTTGTTCTCCAGTTCGTTTAGTTCGTGGTAGTGCGTAGCAAATAATGTTTTGGGCTGATGAACACTTTTATGCAGGTATTCTACAATACTCCATGCAATGCTAATGCCGTCGTAGGTGCTGGTGCCACGGCCTATTTCGTCTAATAAAATCAGGCTCCTGGCAGAGATATTATTGATGATGCTGGCCGTTTCGTTCATCTCTACCATAAAGGTACTTTCGCCGCCACTAAGGTTATCACTGGCCCCTACACGGGTAAATATTTTATCGGTCAGTGCTATATTGGCCGAGGCTACGGGCACAAAACTACCCATGTGTGCCATAAGGGTAATCAGTGCTGTTTGTCTCAACACTGCACTTTTACCACTCATATTGGGGCCGGTTAATATGATTACCTGTTGCGAGCCGGGCCCCAGGAAAATATCATTGCTGATATAGCTTTCTCCTACCGGCAAATTGCGTTCTATAACAGGGTGGCGGCTTTCTTTCAGCTCTATATCAAAACCTTCATGCAGCAAGGGTTTGCGGTAATTGTATTGTAAGGCATTGTGGGCAAAACAGCAGAGGCAATCCATAACGGCTAGTACTTGTCCGTTCAGTTGTAATGGAGCCAGATAATCCTGCAATTCAAGTAGCAATTGGTCGAAGAGTTGCATTTCAATCGCCAAAATTTTGTCTTCGGCTCCCATTATTTTCTCTTCGTATTCTTTCAGTTCGGGGGTAATATAGCGTTCGGCATTGGCAAGGGTTTGCTTCCGCATCCACTCCGCCGGTACTTTGCTTTTATGGATGTTTGTTACTTCCAGATAATAGCCAAACACATTGTTGAAACCAATCTTTAAACTGCTGATACCCGTTTTTTCACTCTCCTTGTTTTGCAACTCCACCAAATACCCTTTTCCGGTTGAAGAGATGTTCCGTAAATCGTCCAATTCTTCGTGGATGCCAGTGGCTATCATACCGCCTTTAGCGGCAGCAGCCGGTGGGTTTTCTATTACCAGTTGTATTATTTTATCGGCTATGTATTTGCAGGGGTTGAGTTGGTCACCCATCCGTTTCAGCATGGGGTTAGTAGCTGCTTCGCAAATAACTTTAATGTCGCTAACCAGGTGCAGACCCTTGGCTATCTGCAATACTTCTCTTGGGTTAATTTTCTTAAGCGGCACTTTGCTTACCAACCTTTCTATATCCCCGCATTGTTTTATATGTTGGCTCAGGCTATTGCGAATGTCTGTTTCTTTTACCAAAAATTCCACAGCCGTCAATCGTTCGTTTATGCGGTGGATATCCTTAAGCGGCAATACAATCCAACGCTTTAAAAGCCTTGCCCCCATTGGGCTTACAGTATTATCGAGTATGCGTAAAAGCGTTTGGCCATTCTCCACACTGCTCTGCACCAGCTCCAGGTTTCGGATTGTAAAACGGTCCATCCACAAATGTTCTTCCCGGTTAATACGTTGCAATGCTGTAACGTGTTGCAAGTTGGGGTGTTCGGTATCTTTCAGGTAATGCAAAATGGCGCCGGCAGCTATTGTTCCAAGGTGCATATCTTCCACACCAAAGCCTTTTAGCGAATGCACACCAAAATGTTTTAGCAGGCTTTCGGCTGCGTAAGCTTCGCTAAAAATCCATTCGTCTAATGTGTAGGTGTAAAAACGGTTGCCAAAATATTCTTTAAAATGTTTTTGCTGATTTCGCTGAAACAATACTTCGGCAGGTTGCAGGCTTTGCAACAATTTATCGGCATATTCCCGGTCGCCTTCTGCCGCAAAAAATTCGCCGGTACTAATGTCTAGGAAAGAAATACCATAATGGTCATCGGCCCCAAAATGGATGCCGCAAAGAAAATTATTGCTATTGAGTTCCAGCATTTTATCGCTTGTGGCTACGCCGGGTGTTACCAGTTCAGTAACCCCCCGTTTTACAATACCCTTGGCCTTTTTGGGGTCCTCCAGTTGGTCGCAAATTGCCACACGGTAACCGGCTTTTACCAGCTTGTGCAGGTATGTATCCATAGCATGGTGCGGAAAGCCAGCCAACTCCGAACTGCCGGAAGCCGCACCATTGTTGCGTTTGGTAAGGGTTATGCCAGCACTTTGCTCGTAATAACCGCATCGCTGCCAAAAGTC
>JAYUTQ010000643.1:0-2506 GCA_043755055.1 Chitinophagaceae bacterium
CCTGCAGATAACGAACTGATTGCAACCATGATTGGTAATTTTAATGATGGCAGTGTAGCGGGTAAAATACAGTTTGGTTCTTCCTGGTGGTTTTTGGACCAGAAGGATGGTATGACCAAACAGATCAATGCACTTAGTAATATGGGCTTATTGTCAAAATCTGTTCCAGTCCATGATCACTGATGCTACAGCCCATTTCGGCAAAAAAATCATGGCGGCTTTTGAGTGCCTGCAGAAAATCATCAAAGGAGGCAATTAAAATATTTGATGCCGCCTGCAACTTATTTACGTAGGCATTAAACACAGCCACATCATCCACGTTCATCGCTTTATCCGGGCGAAAAGCGGGCAGCACTTTTATTTCAAAACCATCGGCTTTTATTTTTTGGTGGTGTTCCAGCGAATCAATAGGATCATCTGTGGTACACACCACTTTTACATCCATTTTGCGGAGCAGATTTTTTACAGAATACTCCGGTGTTTGTAGTTTGGCTGTACACTCATCGTAAATCTTTTTAGCCGTGGTGCTGTCGAGTATATCGTACACATCAAAATAGCGTTGCAGTTCCAGATGTGTCCAGTGGTATAATGGGTTCCGAAGGGTATAAGGCACCGTGGCAGCCCATGCTTCAAACTTTTCAAAGTCGGTAGCATCGCCGGTTATAAAACGTTCGTTTACGCCATTGGCCCTCATGGCCCTCCATTTATAATGGTCGCCATAAAGCCATACCTGCGTAAGGTTTTCAAACTGGTGGTCGTTGGCTATCTGGTCGGGTAATTGGTGGCAGTGGTAATCTATTACCGGCATTTGCTTCGCAAAATCGTGGTACAGTTTTTCTGCTGTTTTATTGTTCAGCAAAAAATTTTCGTCTAAGAAATTTTTCATTAAAAAGGCTTTGTTTCCGTTTAAATTTTTTTGAGTGTTATCAGTTTTGCGTCGGGCAGCAAGACTAATCACTTATCACTATTTAATGCTTTAAAATTAGGGGAATATTTACGCAAACGATTACGTGATTAACCCGGGTCAATTTGAAAAATCAGTGGACTGCAAGGCTTATACCTGCTGTTACATTTCTGTTTTGTATGAAACAAAAGCAGGTAACAGGTAATTGCCAACACGCCAAAAAACAACGCCAATAACAGCCCCTAAAGTGTTGAGCATAATATCATCCACATCAAAATTGCCACAGCTTGTGTACAATTGAAATAGTTCAAACCCTGTGCTAAGCAAAAAGCCAAGGATAATGGTTTTGATAGCTTTATACCTGCCTCTTAATAACACGGCAACCAAAATACCAAAGGGGATAAAAATGATAATGTTGCCACCTACATTGGCAAAGGCTTCAAATTTGTTAGCATTTGGCGCCAGGTAATTATTAATGGTTTTAAAAATGGTACAGTTGGGTGGAGCGGCTGTTTCTTTAAAACCGCCATGGCGCCAGGTTTGCCGAAGGCTTTGTATAAAAAAACCTATTTTTTTAACAACGATAATTTTTATCAGTATGGCATTGTACATAAGGAAAACAAACCAGAAAAAAAATCGGGTTTCTTTCGATTGATAAGGTAATTGACTGCCCATTTTCAAAGATTCAAAAAAATGAAATAGGCTCGTTGTTATTTTTTGTATGAAAAAAAATCTTTTTATTCAGAGACGGAAACAGCTTTTTTGCCTGTAAGTAACAGTTGTAAAAAAAAACAGGTTTCTACTGTTTAATGGTTCATTATTTGATGCAGACTGGCATATTAAAATTGAGCTCCCCATTTTTTATGAAAAAACTATTTACTGTAGCATTTTGGAAAAAAGCATGGCTGATAATTAAGGCAACTTTTAGCGGCTTTTTAGATGATAAAGGACCAAAACTGAGTGCATCATTAGCTTATACGACAGTTTTTTCACTGGGGCCTTTGTTACTGTTAATGATGTCGCTTGCCAGTATTTTTTATGGCGAACAGGCAGTTGAGGGACAAATTTTTGGGCAATTAAACGGCCTTATCGGCGATAATGCTGCCAAACAAGTGCAGGAGATTATTAAAAACATCCGGTTTTCGGGTAAAACCAATTTTGCTTTAATTGCCAGTATTGTAATACTACTTATTGGGGCTACAAGTCTTTTTATAGAAATTCAGGATTCGCTGAATACGATATGGAAGGTAAAGGCAAAGCCGAAAAAAGGATGGCTGAAATTTTTACAGAACCGGCTTTTATCTTCTTCCCTAATCGTTTCGCTTGGCTTTTTACTTATTGTGTCGCTGGTAATTAACGGAGCTGTGGATGCCCTTGGCGGACTATTAAGCCGTTATTTTTCATCAGTTACAGCGATTATAATCAGTGTCATTAATTTTATCATTACGTTCGTTATTGTTACTTTTCTATTTGCCATTATTTTCAAAGCATTACCAGATGTAAAAATTAAATGGAAGGATGTTAGAACCGGTGCCCTTTTTACTGCGGTTCTTTTTATTATTGGCCGCTTTTTAATTGGCATATATATTGCCAAATCCGGCA
>JAYUTQ010000644.1:0-5534 GCA_043755055.1 Chitinophagaceae bacterium
CAGCGACTTTGACAGGAACTCGGCCACCATCGAAAATTGCCTGAATCGTTTTAAGGCTTCTTTTTTTAGTTACGAGCACTTAAAAAGAACGGAAAAGCACATTTCTTCGCCTTTACAAAAAAGCACCTGTAAAAGACTGAACATGTTTTTGAGATGGATGGTACGGCGCGATAAAAATGGCGTGGATTTTGGTATCTGGAAGACTATTAAACCTTCGCAACTTATTTGTCCGATAGATGTTCATGTGGCAAGAGTAGCACAGCGTTTTAATTTGTTAGAAAGAAAACAAACAGACTGGCAGGCAGCAGTAGAACTAACAGGCTTTTTGCGAAATCTGGATGCAGCCGACCCTGTTAAGTACGACTTTGCATTGTTTGGTATTGGTGTAATGGAACCCCGCTTTATAAAATTTGAAATTATATGACAGCAGACAATCATTTACTGATTAAAGGCCTCAACAATGAACTGGCTATGGAATTGCCGGAAACAAGCACCTGGGATGCTATTCGTAACAAACTGTACGGTTTTGTAAATCAGCTGATTGATAAAAATTTTCAGAAGCTGATGATGATATTGTACAGGATAGATGTACACGAAGACAAGTTAAGAAGGCTGCTTAAAGCTAACCCTGCCACCGATGCAGGGCTTGTAATAGCCGACCTGATTATGGAGCGGCAGGTACAAAAAATAAAAACCCGTCAGGAGTTTTCCCAACGGGTAAATGATATTAGTGAGGATGAGAAATGGTGATTTGGTTGATTGGTTAACTGGTTAATTAGTGCGTTTACCTGTGATTGTTTTTACCGATTAACTGATCAACCAGTTAACCAATCAACTAAACAAATTATTTTTCAAACATCAGTTCCCTCACCTTGTCCTTATCTTCTTTTTCTTTATTAAGGTCGTACATGGTACCAAATACTTTATCCCAAATGGTACTGCTAACGCCAAATCCTTTTTCGTCGTGTTTGTAATGGTGCAGGTGGTGGTTTCTCCACAATGGCTTCATCCATTTAAATGGCGGATTCATAGCGTGGATGGCATAGTGCATTGTGCCATACATTAAATAACCCAATAAGAACCCCGGGAAAAACATCCACACATTGTCCCTCATAATCAGGTACATAATTGCGAATATGGCAGATGACAAAATAAGACTCGGCACCGGAGGCATAAACAATCGCTGCTTATCCCGTGGAAATTCGTGGTGATTGCCATGTAAAACGTAGGCAAACCGCTTCATACCCTCCGATTTAGCTTTTAAATGAAACAGGTAGCGATGAGCGATGTACTCAAAAAAGCTCCAGAATAGTATACCACCCAACCACGTTAGCCATACCCTGCTTGTAGAATAGCCAAATTCGGTAGAAGCCCTGTACATTAAAAACGTCATTATTGGGATGTACATACCCCAAATTACAAATGGATTTGTTTTGGTAAAGGCCTCTAAAACCGGGCTTTTAAACAACCTGGCCTGGCCCTTATTGTGAATTTTTTCGAATTCCATATTTTTTTTAATTGATGCTGCAAATTTACCCGAAAACATGATACACAGAAAAAACGTTTAAACATTAATACTTGTTCAACACGTTAATCTTTAAGCAATGCATCTACCCGAAAAAATCTGTAACCATAGCCTGTAAGTTCTTGCAGCAGTAATGGCAGCAGGTTGTAAAATTTATCGGTACGTGCCGCATCGGTGCCAATATGCACCAACAATATATAGCCGTTTAGCCCAACGGGCACATCAATGGCTTTTTGTAAAATAGACTGGTAAATGGTATCGCTGCTGCGGTAATTGGGCATTTCCGGGGTGGTGTAATCTGCGTTGCTAAGTGTGCCGGGTGTATAGTTAATCAGTTGTAAACCAGCTTCTTTTGTCCACGAAGCGATGCTATCGTTGTACCATTCGTAAGGGGGTAAAAAGTATGGGGATGTTTTTTGGCTCAGGCCAAAAGGCTTCATGGCGGCGTAGTTATTTTTTAGGTCGGTAGTAAAACTGTCCTTAGTTACAAGCAGGCTGTCTCTGTGGTTCCAGTCGGCATACAGCAGGTGTTTATCGCTATGGGCACCCAGGTAATGGCCTTGTGCTTTTAAGTTTTGAATGGTTTTAGTAAAAGAATGGTTTCGGTAAAAATCACCTGTAAAAAAGAACGATGCTTTTATTTTTTCCTGCTTTAGAGCGGTAGTAATAGCCTTGCCGCCATCACCAAATTCGTGGCCTGTAAATACAAGTGCTATTTTTCTTACATTGGAATCGCCACGGGTAATGGCGCCTTTGTAATACAAATTGGCGGCCGCATTTATAGGCATTATTTCTTCTGTAATGCCCTTTTTTATAACCTCATTTTTTTCTTTTTTGGGTATGATGCCCGGTTTTGTATTACTCGTTTTACTGCTGCTTGTTTCTACTTTTCCATTTCCTTTTTTTGATAAAAAATTTACTGTTTCTGCCTCTTTGGCTGCCAGTAAATAAATAAGCGATGCTGTGCCGTCCATCGTTGGTTCGTTGGTGCTGTAGTCGCCATAATCATCGTGGTAAACGGCCTGGTCGCTTTGCCATTCGGCGTATTCATCAGGGTTTTGTAAGCTAATGCCAATAAGGTTTTTGTAAATGGTGGTGTACACGGGTCCATCTACAAGCCCACCATCTATCGGGTAATTTTTTAAGTGGGTAAATGCACTATGCGGATCCTCCGGCGTATCGGCATTTGCCGGCAGGCCATACACCATACTTGTACCCCACGGGTTGCAGCCCAATAGCCAGTCTACATTGGCTTGTTCCAGAGGTTCGTAACTTTTATCGCCGCTGAGGCTGCGGTACCAATAGCATTGCGTAGCAAAAGAAACCGTTAGGTTATTACTACACCAAATAAACGGAACGCCCCGGTAAAAGGCATTGGCTTTTGCTTTGGCCCAAACTTTTTCAATGCCTTGTTTATAAAAATCTATGTAAGGATTATCGTCAGGCTTCAGTTTCGCAAGTTTCGCCATTTCGTAATGCCCCACATTTACAAACGGATACCATTGGTAATGTTTGGCTGTATCTGCACCTAGCCATGGAGTAATGGGTTCTTGCTTAGCGTATTGCTGGGCAAGTCCAAAATACATATCACCAATACTGCTTCTGCCTAACAAATTGGTGATTGCTGCCCCGGCTAATTCCATATCATCAGTCCAGTTATCTTCTGCATAGATATATGGAGATCTGACTGAAGCCGTTTGAGAAACACCAGGTTTTGCCAATCCGAAATCGAATACTTGCCTTGATTTTACATAGAGGTTCATGCTTAATTTCTTATCCACTGCAGAAAACATTTGCGAACCCAATGCAAAAGCACTTGCAAATTTTCCGGCAGTAGAAGAAACCCCGGTTGTATTATTCATAAACTTGCCCCGCTGCTGTGGTTCGCCACTTACAAAATATACAGGCCGTTCATAGCCTCTGCCATATTGCGAATCCAGTTTGGGTATTCGCATATTAATATGATCCCGGTCGTCGCCTAGTTGGTTAAATAGCCAATTATTTTGTGGGTGCATTTTCAGCAGCCACTCGAGGCCCCATTTGGCTTCGTCTAAAACATCAGGCAGGCCGTTTTTTCCCTCAAGGCCATTGGCTTGTTTGGCATCGGTAAATGCGTTAGGGAAATCCCTTGCAGCCATCAGTAAATGATAGGTGGCATTAGCACTTGTGGTGCTGTATTGCAGGTAGTCGCTTGCATCGTGCCAGCCGCCGGTTACATCTATATGCGTACTGTCGGGCAGGCCAGCGGCGGCTCCGTACAGCGTATAGCCATCATGGGTATGGCAGCTATCTTTTAAAAATGGATTGAAGCCGCTACGTTGCTGCCGCATATAACGAAGACAAAAATCGGCTGTGCCATTGTAAACATCTTCGCTGATTAAAAATGGTCTCGTAACAGCATCGCCGCATTTTAAAATATAAGAGCCAGGTTTTTTAAAGGTAGAAAAATCGAGACGGTACGTTTGTGCAAAGGGTCCGTATTTACCAAATGGCTGGCCTGTAGCTTTTTGCAGCACCACTTTGTGGGTAGTTGTTTCTATTAGCTGAAATAGCTTTTGAGTATGGACTGTTTTGCTTCCGAACACGGCCACTTTTATACCTTTTGGCGTATAGCCCAAATGATTGTAGCGGATAACGGCCGGTTGTGCAGTAATAATTGTAAACAAGCAACATCCAAACAACAAACCAATCAATCGGAGCATAAAATTTTGTTTTGAAACGAAAGGTAATTTTTTGCAGCCACTAAGAACGAAGGAATAAAGGAGCACTAATTTATTTGTAAAGAAGAAAAATTGGATAAGTATAAAAAGCAAACATGGATAAAAGTTTTCCTTGCCTTACTTTCATTATTTGTTTTCGGGGAAAAATAAACGTGTCATCTCTTTTAGTGTTCCTTCGTTCTTTGTGGCTAAAAAATAAACTTCAAAAAAAACGCTTTGAGTCCCTTTGTTCCTTCGTTCTTTGTGGCAAAAAAAAAATGAAACTTGCCTCTTACATTAAAGATGAACATGAACAATTAGGAATTTACCATGATGGCAAATTGTATGCCATGGAGTATATACACCCGGATTTACCCAACACGATGGGTATGTTTTTAAATTTTTGGGATGATGTAATTGGAGCTGCCCTGCGTGGCGATGCTGCAATAAAAAACGGCGCTTTGGCCAGCAGAGGCGTGCCTGTGGAAGAAGTTCAACTATTGGCGCCGGTACCTTTTCCTACCTCTTTACGGGATGGGTATGCATTTCGCCAACATGTGGCCGCTGCAAGGCGTAACCGTGGTGTACCTATGATTCCGGAGTTTGACCAATACCCGATTTTTTACTTTAGCAACCACAATGCCATACAAGCCCACGGGCAGGAAATTGAGTGCATGCCCGATCATTTTGAAAAGCTGGATTTTGAGTTGGAAGCGGCAATTGTGCTGTGCAAAGGCGGCAGAAATATTACTGCGGCCCGGGCCGATGAACACATTGGTGGCCTGATGATTTTTAATGATATGAGTGCCAGAAAATTGCAGATGGAAGAAATGCTGCTGAACCTGGGCCCGGCCAAGGGTAAGGATTTTAGTAACATACTCGGCCCATGGCTGGTAACGCTTGATGAGCTGGAGGCCTACGAAGTGCCTTGCAAAGAAAACCATACCGGCAAGGCCTGGAACCTGCCCATGAAATGTTGGGTAAACGGCATACAAGTAAGCGAAGGAAATCTGGCTGATATGGATTGGACTTTTGCTGAAATAGTAGAGCGTTGTTCTTACGGCGTAAACTTACATGCAGGCGATGTAATTGGTAGCGGCACAGTAGGCACCGGCTGTTTTTTAGAGCTTAACGGAACCGGAAAGCTAAACGATGCTAACTACACAGAACAATGGCTCCAAAACGGCGATACAGTAGAAATGGAAATAGAAGGACTGGGAAAACTAAGTAACAAAATCATAGCAGAGGAAAGCGATTTTAGTTTATTGGCGTTGAAGAAAGTCAATAGCTGACCGTCAACCGTCGACAGC
>JAYUTQ010000645.1:0-2500 GCA_043755055.1 Chitinophagaceae bacterium
CATTCATGTAACCAAACTGCAAATTGTCTTGTGCATTGGTATGGTAAGCAAAGCCGAGAAAAAACCTGTTTTGATCAAAGTAATTATACACTACCTGCTTACCAAAATTTACATGCACCTCGTTGTTAACAACAGCCGAAAATGTTTTTGGGGCAAAAGGTTTTTTGCCAATGGGTATGCCCATAAAAAAATTATATCGCAACTTCCAGTTAAAGTTATATCCAGGTGCCAGTGTACTGTCGTTGGCTACTTTGCGGCGAAACCTTTCATCGAGGCGAACCCATTGCATCAGGCGTAATCTCGGGTATTTGGTATGCCATTGTACCTGCTGCCATGGCCGGTGTTCCGGCTGCGAAATGTCTTTATGATTATCGCCGGGAAAGAAGTTAACGAATGCATAACCAGCGGTAAGCTTTGTATCGTTATTAAGGTAGTAGGTTAGGCCGATACGGTTTAGGCTTACGGATAAATCTTTTCCAAAATCATCTTTGGTACGCAACTGCACATCAAGCCAGCCGCCCCATTTATTGCTAAAACGGGTTTGGTTAAAATAGCCTGCCCATATCTGTTTTACATGCTCGGTTTGTTTGGTTTGGGCATAGCCGTTTATGGTAATTATGCCAATAACTATAAGCAGTAGCAGTTTTTTTGACGTGTGTATCATAATTTATGGTTGGGTACAAATTCAAAAATGCGTGGTTTGTAAGAGATTACAATGGCATGCAAGTAGTGAGTGGTAGTATTATTTGATGAGTGCTGCGGAGAAGGTGCTCAATAGGATTACAGAACGTATAAGTGTGCGACGCAACTATAGTTCAGTAGTAGCAATGGCCTCTGGCTCAAAATTATTTTAAGTAATGGTTTATATTGGTGGCCGGTGAATAATTGGCCACTGTGGAAAAAACTAAAACCAATTTGAACAATTTTAACGATACCATTTTTTGTTTTAAGCTGCTCCTTTCTACCAGGAATGAATGTTACGACGCCAGTAGAGAAATGCTTTAATAGTGGGGAAGATAACAGGCGTAAAACCCGCTGCCAGTAATAGTTTGGCGGTTTTGCCTGCGGGGCAAAGGTGTTTTGCAGTTGGTTTTACAAAACCCTTGTACATTTCGTATTGCTGAAAGCTAGTCCAGAAAATAAAGCTGGCATTGCCGATGGCTTCTTGCATGGCCTCAGATGGTTCGGGAATCAGTTCGTAGGTTGCAGCAGTATACCAGTCATCTGCTTTCCAGTGTAGGCGGCTGGATTTATTGGTGATGATAAGGAAATCTTTTTTGGCAAGATGAATGAATGGGCTTTGCCATGTTGCAGTTAATGATTCCATACCCAAGCCATCGGCACAGCCCGCTACCCAAATACCTTTTTTTGATAATTCGTACCATGTTCTTGTACCAGCGGCCCAAACTTTTTTTTGCGTAATGCTATTAAATAATTCTGTTGAATGAATGGCTTTATGGCTGGATATAAAAACAGAAGATGTGTCTTCTTTTATTACAACATCATTCAAATATTGATAGCTGAAAAAATCTTTCATGTAATCGGTAGATGAAAAGAGGAAGTCATTATTGAGATCGTTTGGTGTTTCAAAATCCCAGTTTGTAAATGAGTTGCCTTTGGTATCAACACCTGCAGAAAAGGAAAATTTTGTGGTGCCGGTATCCAAATGGAAAATACCATAATTGCCGGCATCAGTTAGGGTTGCTGCAAATTCAGTTTCGGTTTTTAAGGTAGCCTCAATATCGGAGTTGTTGCATTTTTTTAGAATAAAAATAGCATCTGTGTTAAGCGAATTTGCAGTAGCCACCACTACGCCCTGCCCTGCAAGGGGCGGACATTCGAACAGTGGTAACAGCATACACTGTTTTTCAGCCATAATATTTGACATCTCATTTTGAAGCGGCGCATATTGCATCAAATCATTGATGGATGCAAGGGGTAAAATGCAGCCGTCCAAATGTTTATTTTGTAAGACGTTTTTTATTTCATCTTCAATAGTAACGAACTGAATATTAATAGATGTTGAACTGATTTTTGGCAGACCTTTTTGTAGAAACTTTTCAAATAGTTGATGCGGTAATTTTTCATCAATTGCCACTTGTAAGGGCTCACCGGCATTTATCTTAGCTATAATATTGTTATTAAAAATGGCAATATTTCTAATATCGCCCCGCTGAATCAATGCATGATGTGTAGCTTCAAGATGCGCTGCAGTAAGGGTTTTCAAGCTGTTTGTGCTAAAATCTGCATCTTCATTTTGGGCGGTAATAATGTTTACAGTAAGTGTAGAAAAATGTAAGCCTATAGCATCTTTTAATAATTGTGCTTGTGCTAAAGAAAGCCATGTTCCGTTTGATGCGATTGTATATTCCTGTTTCATATTTAGTACATAAAGATGCCGCAAAGATGATGGCTATTTTTGTAGATAGCTAAATTCTTTGCGGCTATAGGTTGTGGGTTATTTTGTTTATGCAAATCACTAGCGTCCTAAAGACGAAAT
>JAYUTQ010000646.1:0-2500 GCA_043755055.1 Chitinophagaceae bacterium
GCAACCATTGACTACGTAGTGTTTGTGGTCTACTTTATTATTGTTACCACTTATGGCATCTGGATTTACAACCGCAAAAAGAAAGCTACCATGGATACCCATGATTTTTTTCTGGCGGAGGGTTCGCTTACCTGGTGGGCTATAGGTGCTTCACTTATTGCCTCTAACATTAGTGCTGAACAGTTTATAGGAATGAAGAAAGGTTTTAAGTATTTTTTTGTCGGCAGGAAGATATTGTTTTATTTAAACGAAGCATCGTTCCAACGGAGTTCATTTTTAAATTGATACAGATGGGTATCTTTTCCGATACATACGAACTCTATACCCGCCATTTCAGAAAAGTCCTGCATCTGATCGGCGTTCAGGTTTTGGCTATAACCGGTGTGATGGGCGCCACCTGCCAGTATCCATGCAGCACAGCCTACCTCCATATTTGGGTGTGGTTTCCACAATACCCTTGCCACTGGTAATTTAGGTAAATCATTCTTCGGTGCTACAGCATCCACTGTATTTACAATCATCCTAAAGCGATTACCCATATCTACAATTGAAGCATTTAATGCTGGCCCGGCTGCCACATTAAATACCAATCTTACCGGATCGGATTTACCACCAATGCCCAACGGATGAATTTCACATGATGCTTTTCCATCAGCTATAGAAGGGCAAACTTCCAGCATGTGGCTACCTAATACAAGGCTGTTGTTTGGATCGAAATGATAAGTATAATCTTCCATAAAAGTATTGCCACCAGGCAGGCCACTGCCCATTACTTTCATGGCACGTACCAGCGCCGACACTTTCCAGTCGCCTTCGCCGCCGAAGCCGTAACCCTTTGCCATTAAGCGTTGTGAAGCAATACCAGGCAACTGTATCATTCCATGCAGGTCCTCAAATGTATCGGTATAGCCTTTGTAATTCCCTGCTTTTAAAAAAGTTTCCATGCCTATTTCCTGCTTTGCTGCCTCACGTAAACTTTGGTGCATGTCGCCACCTTTTAGCAGCGACGGTACCAATGTATACGAATCGGCATATTCCTGCACCAATGCATCAATTTGTGCATCTGTAGTTTCGTTAATTACTTTTACAAGGTCACCAATGCCATAGGTATTTACACTGTAACCAAACTTTAATTCGGCTTCTACCTTGTCGCCATCGGTTACAGCTACGTAACGCATATTGTCGCCAAAGCGTACAAATTTGGCACCTTGCCAGTCGGCCCAGCCAGCAGCGGTACGGCTCCACTCATTAATTTTATTTAATACTTGTTCGCTTTGCCAATGCCCCACTACTACTTTACGGTTCATCCGCATCCGGCTCATGATGTGGCCAAATTCTCGGTCGCCGTGGGCAGATTGGTTGAGATTCATAAAATCCATATCGATGCTGCTCCAGGGAATATCACGGTTGTATTGTGTATGCAGGTGCAGCATGGGTTTTTGTAAAATGCCCAAACCACGGATCCACATTTTGGCTGGTGAAAAAGTGTGCATCCAGGTAATGATGCCGATACAATCTTTTGCTACATTGGCTTCCTGGCATACGGCATAAATTTCGTCTGGCGTTAATACGGTCGGCTTAAAAACCACACGTACCGAAATCTGAGGTGCATCATTAAAAAATGCTGCGATGATTTTACTATGTTCCGCAACCTGTATTAAGGTTTCTTCACCGTACAGATCCTGGCTTCCGGTTACGAACCATACTTCGAATTGTTTGAGGTCTATCATTTGATTTATGATTTATGAATTGTGATTTATGAACTACGAGATTTTGGATTTTGATTCTTTGTCTGAACCTTAATTAGAACTGATTAATCTGATGGGTCAAATTTCATCTGCTCTAATCTGCATCATCTTGAATAATTCTGGTTGAGACAATAAAAGCCAAATAGTAGCACAAAGATGAACGGAGCGTCGCCACAAAAGCTTCATCAGGGAACAGTTTTCGTCGGGCTCATAAAAATAAAATCCGTGAAAACTCATCTCAATCTGTGTCTTCAGCGTTCCTATCAACTCTAACCAATCTGCTGCCCGTAATAACTATCCGGCCCGTGCTTTCTTTCGAAATGTTTTTTTATCAATGCATCTTTTAGCCTTGGTGCATTGGGGTTTATTTGTTGTGTAAGAATGGCCATTTGTGCAATGCATTCCAGTACAGCACTGTTGTGTACAGCTTTGGCAGCATTTTTACCCCAGGTAAATGGGGCATGATTTCCTACCAAAACCATTTCCACTTCTTTATAATCTAGTTCTTTCTCTTTAAAACAATTCATAATTTGTAAACCTGTTTCATGCTCGTAGTTTCCCTTAATCATGGCATCGTCCATAGGCGGGGCACAAGGAATATCGACTGTGTTATAATCGGCATGAGTGGTGCCATAAATAGGAATGTCTCTCTGGCTTTGAGCCCATGCGGTGGCATAAGTGCTGTGGGTATGTACAATGCCGCCAATATGCTCCCAATGTTTGTACAGCACGGCGTGGGTAAGTGTGTCGCT
>JAYUTQ010000647.1:0-5514 GCA_043755055.1 Chitinophagaceae bacterium
TTTCGGAAAATCAGGTGTATTGGTAAGTAGCTGGGCTTTTCCCGTTGTGGCAAGGAGCAAAAAAACTAAAGTGTAAAGTTTCCACATAAGCTTAAGCAATTTTTTAATCGTTTATTGTAAGACAGCAAAAAATAGCAATTGCTGTTCCTCAGAAAAAAAATTCTTAAAAAAACAACCCTTTGCAAAACTGTGTATTTTTTACACAATAGCAATATTTTTTTTCTCCCCTTTAAAAGTAAATGGCTGTTTATGAATTTATGCCCGTAAGCATCAAACAAAATGCCAAAAGATAAATCCCAAGCAAGCTATCAAATGAGAAGATTGTTTCTGCAAAAAGAAACATCGTATAAAAAGATACCTTAAGAAACTAACCTGTGATTATGCCTTAAAAATCAATGGCATACCATTTCTTCTTATTGCGTTCGTACTTTTTAAAATTGAATTTGTATAATTTACCCGGCCGGTGTGGTACTTCCATCTCCATTTCGCCGGTATCTATTAAAAAATCCATGGTAAAGAATTTTTTACGAAAATTTCGCCTGTCAAGTTCAATGCCAAGGATGGCTTCATACAGGTTTTGCAGTTCTCTCAACGAAAATTTATCGGGTAGAAGATTGAGCCCAAGCGGATGTTCCTGAATCATTTTTTTGAGCCAGTTATAACAGGCATCTACAATTTGCTTGTGGTCGAAGCCCATATCTTTTAGGCTATTAAGGGGATGCCAGTGCAGTTCGTTATCGGTTATTTTAAGTTGGTGGTGACCTATATCTAATAATGATGCGTATGCTACGGTAATAACCCTGCCGCCCGGGTGCCGTGCCGGACTGCTAAACGTTCTCACCTGCTCTAAAAAAACATCCGTCATTCCGGTTCTTTCAAGCAATACACGGTCCGCTGCGTCATCCAGTTCTTCATTATCACGTATAATGTCGCCTAAAAGGGTCCATTTATTTCTAAATGCTTCCAGATCGCTGCGTATAAGCAGCACTTTCAATTCGTTTTCCTGAAAACCAAAAATTACACAATCCACTGTAATGGCAACCTTTGGGTAATTGTCTACCAGGCTTTTAGCATCTTTTATCAGAATATCCTTTCCTTCCGGAGGAACCTCGGCTTTTTGACCATTCTTCTTCATATGCATCTGTTTGGGCGTGTTTCATGCAAACAATAAACTTACCTGCTAATTGTTGTGCGGGTAAATGTATGCATAAGTATGATGTGTACAAATTACATAATACTATTAGTAACGCTGTCTTAAGTAGTTATATGATGATGGTAATAAAATGATTTTCCTATAAAAGCCAACCGGTTAATGACCTGATGGTGCAAAAACAACTTCGGCTGTGTCTGAGGTTTTATTTACTTTAATAAGTAGCGTAGCTAATGCTGCAAGCAACAGAAATACACCTGCAAACGATACGGCCTTTCCTGCATCATTATTCAAAAAATTCCTCAACACAAAACCAAAAGTGAGGTTTTGAAATATCATGGGGATTACAATCATCATGTTGATAATGCCCATATACACCCCGTACTTTTCTTTGGGGATATTACCCACCACCATCAAATAAGGCACCCCCATCATGCTTGCCCAGGCAATGCCAAAACCGGTCATTGGTGCAAAAAGCAGGTACTTGTTTTCTATATGTGGAAAAATGAGTAAGCCTACACCAGCCAATATGAGACATACAAAATGAACATACTTGGGGCTGTATTTTTTAGCCAGCCAGGCCAGGCCGAATGCCGATAGAAAAGTAACCACATTGTACCAGCCATTTACCAAACCTGTCCAGCCTACCGCTTCTTCGTACAAAGCCTTGTTGGTATTGGGGGTGGTATGCCATACCGATTGTGCAATGCTTTTAGATGCATTTTGCCAATAACAAAACAGGGCATACCACTGAAACAGGTACACCAATGCCAATTGCCACATAACACGTGGCATAACTTTTATGGCATGGGCTATTTCTATAAACGGTTCAAATATTCCTTTTTTATTGGCTTTGAGGGCTGCCAGTTCTTCTGCCGTAGGCGGAATCTCCGGCGTTTTGTAAATAGACCACAATACGGATGAGATAGAACAAATAGTGCCTAAAAAAAATGACGCAAATACCCAGTAAGGAATTTGCCCATGCTTACCGGGAATGCCCTGAAAAAAGTACAATGAAAGATTGGCCAATGTAATGCCTAAACCAGTAAAAAAGCTTTGGGTTAAAAAACCGATAGCATATTGCGAAGGAGGAAGCTTATCGGCTATAAAAGCTCGGTAAGGTTCCATGGCCGTATTATTGGCCGCATCCAGCACCCAAAGTAAACCTGCAGCCATCCATAAAGTGCTGCTAAACGGATAAATAAACAAGCAGATGCTGCACAATAAAGCCCCAATAAAAAAATACGGTTTGCGCCTGCCCCAACGTGGATGCCATGTTCTGTCGCTTAGTACGCCTATCAATGGCTGAATGACCAAACCTGTAATTGGGCCGGCAAGGTTTAGCATCGGAATATCGTCCGGGCTTGCACCTAAAAAATCGTAAATCGGATTAATAGCCGTTTGCTGCAACCCAAAACTATACTGGATACCAAAAAATCCAATATTCATATTAATGATTTGCGAAAAATTGAGGCGGGGCTTAGGTATGGTCATAGCAGTCGTTATCATTCGTTAGCTTCAAATCTATACAAATACAAAGGTTACGGCGTATGCAAACGGTTGTGGGGGAAAAAAAGTGGGAATTGGATAATGGACAATTAATTCGACTTTCTATTAAATTTTAAATGTGCTTGCAGGACTTAGGATTATTAAAAAATTGTGAAGTCGTGGCCTTCACAATTTTAGGGAACATTCACCCAAATAACCAATGACTTACAGACTCAAGGTCTGAATTAATTCGCCCCGTCTGCACGTCCACGGGTTACGGCAAAGGAACCAACCCTGTTGCCACATTCCAGCCCTCTTTCGCAATCGCTGCGATAGTGGATGGCGCCAAAAAGACGGCTGTCGGATGCTTCTTTTGCCATACTGGTATAGCTAACTGCTTTTGCCGGAGTAATATAACCCAACACCGTAGCAGCAGCACCACTAAACGTACTGTGGCCACTTGTGTACGATGGAAAATTAGGCAGGCCGGTTAATGTTTTAATAGCAGGATCCACCTGCGATGGCCGTGGATTGAAGTAAAAATATTTGGTATTCCAGCAGTTAACGGCCGCATCCATCATGGCCATATTGAGCAATGCAAGGTTTCTTGCCCAGCGGACTTCGCTAAAATTTTGTGGTAAAAAATCTTCGCAGGCAATGGCATTCCAATGGCCCGGTGGTGTGTAAGTGCTAATGCCATCCGCCCAAAAATGTACAATTGCCATCCGTTCCCTTGTGGGGTGTTCGGAATACCATTTTACCTCTTCGGTTTCTTTTTTAAACTGCAGGCTACCTGTTAATGGCGGTGCCACCGGACGAATGCTTACCATCGTAGCACTATCCATCAGCCATGTGCTAACATTGCCAAATAAAGGTAGCATAGGTGGCCTTTTAGGTGTTTCCTGACTTATCCATGGTATTTCGCCTTTGGCTATTGTTTGGGTCTCAAGCTGTGCCCATAAGGCTGCGTTACCCACTGCAGCACCGGTTTTGTCATTTCTGGCCCGGGATGTAAATTTTACTGCAACAGCTTTTCCCAGGGCTTCGCCTGCTTCTATATCGCTTCGCACATTTACACCTGCCCATAACCGGCAGTTTTTTTGTTCGTTGGCTTTTGTCTCTATATACACCCAATCTGCCGGAAAAAGCAGTTTTAATAATTCGCTGGTAACCCCGGCCAGCACTGCATCTTCGCTTGGGTATGAAGCCAGTTCCTGTACCGGAACCCGAGGCTGTATGGTACGGTCATGTCGGTAAGGCGGCATCCGGTTGTATAAACTTTTATATTTATAACAGGCTACCAAAGCATCGTACTGTGCAGCGGCCACATAAGCATAAGCCCTTGCAGCGTAAGGCGGATTGGCAAATGGGAATACCGGATATGCAAATGGATTCGCAGCACTTGGAAAAGGATACGTACCATCCGGATTTTGATATGGCGGCAGGTTGTGCAAGGCTACGAGTTCCCTCATAATTTCGTTCCAGCGAAACACACCACCCGCTGCCCAATAGCGAATGGCCTTTTGTTGTGCCTGATTTAGGGATGCATTCATCTGCTTTACATCTGCTACTTCTGCTTTATAGCTGGCATCATCTACCAATGTGGGTACAGATACAGCAAATTCTGTAGCACTGTTTAGCAAAATAGGCTTCCATGTTCCGGCGCCTTCGTCTAACCTGCCGGGGTTTAGTGGTGCCACATACTTGGTTCGGTCTTCGATGATTTTACTACAAGATGAGAAAACAATGATTGCTGAAAATATTAAAATGCGTTTCATGGTTGAGATGTTTAAGTAGAGTGTCCCTTCGGGGATGATTGGTATTTATTAGTTCGATTTTTTTGCTTGCCTTTTGGTGAAATCTATGATATAAAACAAGCCGCCGTTTACACTGCTGGCTTTACCCACATTACGGCCCGTAAGTGTAATGCCACCACCACCGATTAATGATAAGCCTTGTGGCTTGCTAAATGTATATTTTGCATTTACGCCCAGCCTGGTCATATTCATATTATTACTGGGAAAAGGCATATCATTTTTCCGAATGTCGAAGCCGCCGATGGTATTCCAGCCTTCGTATATCAGCTCTGCTATTAGCTTACTACTTCTGTAACCTGCACGTACATTGAATTGTGCGGCATTGGGCATTTCTACCTCATTACTATAGTGTATTTCAGTGGTATAGTACGAAGTACGATCGATTGTAATATTACTACGCAGCACATAAGTGGCCGAAGCTGTAGCAAACAGATTTTTGTACTGGTAATCGGCCATGGCCCGTAGTGATAGATTGGTACTTTGTAACCCAATGCTGAGTGGTAAATAATCAGCTACATAATTAGTGGTTGGAAATGAAACTCCGCCAACGGTGTACAAGCTAAAAGTGCTTTCGCCATTCTCTATTTCTACAGGCATATATTTTACCCAAAGGGCAAGATCCTGCAGGCCTTTCATGCCGAGTAGTGTGCCGGCACTAGCCTTGGTTTTTATGTATGGCAGGCTAAACAATACATTCAGATTGTCTTTAATACCGTAGTTGCCCATAATGCCCATCGATTGGGTACTTACCGTACCTAAATTAAGAGCTGTTCTTTTAAAATCGGCTTCCCAATATTCCTTCCAGCTGCTGTGCTGGTACATAAGGCCGGTGCAAAAATTGTTTTTTGTCATCATAATGGCATCGTTATCTGTTTGTGAAAAACAGGATGCCGAAACCATTGCAGATGCAAGTGCAGTTATTAGTTTATTCAGATTGATTTTCATGTGTATGGTATAATAATATTTCTGAAGGTTTAGGGTAAAAGCAGTTTCATTTATAAACGTTGATGATGATATTTTTTTAAGCTTGCCTGTTGGCCTGCCTTTCAAATGCTTGCT
>JAYUTQ010000648.1:0-5514 GCA_043755055.1 Chitinophagaceae bacterium
AGGTCATTGTTGAAGTAACAATGTCAAGCGGAAATAAGCAGTATGAAATGGAAGGTGAACCTGTTGCCCGTCATTTTGGTAAAATTCAAAATAATTCTACTGTTCCTGTTTACTGTCTATTTGTTGCACCGAAGATTAGCGAAGGGGCTTTGGCTCACTTTTTCAATCTCAATAGATTCAATACAAAGGCGTATGGTGGTAAAACAAGAATTGTCCCAATGAGTCTTAGTCAATTTATAGCCTTTGTAACCATTGCAAAAGATAAGAGTTTCAATCATTCTAAAATTCTCAAAACGTACTTGGATTCGATGATAAAAAATAATCAGTCCGTTGATGATGAAACAATTTGGTCTCAACAAATACATGATTCAATTCCTGCCTGGGTTAGTTAAATTTTCGTCTCTTCGATTTTTAGACCTCCAAGAACTCAGAATTAAAATTTTCCCAATGAACATATCCACCAGCCAATCACTTTTTTCCCGTGCCCAAAAAAGCATCCCCGGCGGGGTTAACAGCCCGGTAAGGGCTTTTAAAAGCGTAGGCGGCAATCCCATTTTTATACAAAAAGCCAAAGGCGCTTATCTGTACGATGCAGATGGCAATCAGTACATCGATTACATCGCTAGTTGGGGCCCAATGATTTTAGGCCATGCTTACGAACCCGTTGTAAAAGCCATTCAGGAAAAAGCCGTTTTTTCAACTTCTTACGGTGCACCTACCGAGCTGGAAATTGATATGGCCGAACTCATAATCAGCATGGCGCCTAATGTGGATTTAATACGGATGGTAAGTAGCGGCACCGAAGCCTGTATGAGTGCGTTGCGGGTAGCAAGAGGTTATACGGGTAAAAATAAATTCATCAAGTTCGAAGGTTGCTACCATGGCCATGCCGATAGCTTTTTGGTAAAAGCCGGCAGCGGTGTAGCCACATTAAACATACAAACCGTACCCGGCGTAACTGCCGGTGTGGCCAACGATACACTTACCTGCGCCTACAACGATTTGGAAGCCGTGCAGCAGTTGGTGGCCGAAAATAAAAATGAAATCGCAGCCATTATAGTAGAGCCTGTGGCCGGCAATATGGGCTGTATTTTACCGGCACCCGGTTTTTTAGAAGGCCTTCGCAGCATTTGCGATGCCGAAGATATCGTCCTCATTTTTGATGAAGTAATGACCGGCTTTAGGCTTGCCGCAGGCGGAGCTCAGGAAAAATGTGGCGTAGATGCCGACCTTGTAACCTATGGCAAAGTAATAGGCGCAGGCCTGCCGGTTGGTGCGTTTGGCGGTAAGCGGCATATTATGGAAGTGGTGGCACCATTGGGCAATGTGTATCAGGCGGGGACTTTAAGTGGTAACCCAATTGCTATGATTGCAGGTTTTACTTTGTTGAGTGAATTAAAAAACAATCCCTGCCTGCTGGCAGAACTGGAAACCAAAACGATTTATTTAAAAGATGGCTTACAAAATGTGCTTTCCAAATTCGACAAGCCATTTGTAATTAACCAACTCGGCAGCATGATTAGTGTTCATTTTAGCGAAGTACCGGTTACCAATTTTGCCACCGCCGCCGCCGCCGACAATGCCTTTTTTAATAAATATTTCCATGCCATGCTTCATCAAGGTATTTACCTGCCGCCAAGTGCTTATGAAAGCTGGTTTTTAAACAATGCCCTAAGCTATGAGGATTTAGATAAAACCATTGCCGCTACCGAAATTGCATTACAAAACTTGTAGTTTTTTCACCGCAGAGATAAGGAGTAAGAGAGAAACGCAGAGAAGTTGGCACATGAAGTTGAGTTTCAGAACTCGAAACTTGGTCTAAATTCAAAACCAACTACTCAAAAAGTTCGCAGTTTAAAATTGCCATAAAAGTCCGAAGGACTTGAACAATAATAGCCGTGGGTGCAACCCACGGTTTGTGAGGGTACATGAGCGAAAACCCCAACGGGGTTTAATGTTGGTATTGTAGTTCAACCCCGGTTGGGGTTGATAACTTACCTATGTTTAAAACCACGGGTTTTACCCGTGGCTACTATTGTTGAACCACTTCGTGGTATTCACTATTTCAGTTTGCGAGGAGCTAAGGTGTTCTGAATTTGAAAAACTAATTCTCTGCGTAACTCATTTCCTCCACGTCTCTGCGGTAAAAATTTATTCTTCATTAACCACATTTAACATTAAACCCATCTTATTAACCCCACAGCACCGTTTGTAACAATAGCTTTGCTTCGTTACCTTAAAACCACACAATTTTACAGCATGAAGCAATTTATTATCTCCATTTTTAGCCTTTTTATTTTGGGGTTTTCGGCTTTTTCTCAGGGTTCTGTAAAAGGAACAATCGTTGATACGGCTACCAAAAAGTTTTTACCCAATGCAACCATCAGCATTGTGTTGGCTAAAGATTCTTCACTCGTATCCTTTGCCCGTAGTAATAGCCAGGGCATTTTTAGTGTAAGTAAATTAGAAAACGAAAGCTACCTGTTGATGGTTTCCTACACCGGATTTGGCGCTTTTACCAAGGCATTCAATATTACCAATGCCAATAAAGACATAGATGCCGGCATCATCCCCATGACTTCCAATGCTGACCTTGGAGCCGTTATAGTTACGGCCAGCCCCGTAACCATAAAAGGCGATACAGTAGAGTTTAATGCCGGTAGTTTTAAAACCAAACCCAATGCCAATGTGGAAGAACTGCTGAAAAAACTGCCCGGTGTTACGGTAGATAAAGACGGTGTTATAAAAAGCAATGGCCAGGAAATAAAAAGAATTATGGTAGATGGCAAACAGTTTTTTGCCGATGACCCCAAATTAGCCAGCAAAAATTTGCAGGCAGATATGGTAAATAAAGTACAGGTGTACGAAAAGAAAAGCGACAAGAGTGAATTTACCGGCTTTGATGATGGCACAAGTGAACCTACCATAAACCTTACTTTAAAAGCCGATAAAAGAGTGGGTCTTTTTGGCAGGGTATCGGCGGGTGCAGGCACAAGAGAACGTTACGATGCAAGTGCCAACCTCAGTAGTTTTAAAAAAGGCGAACAGGTTTCGTTTGTAGGACAGCTGAATAATATTAACAAGCAAGGCTTTGGTATGATGGATTTTTTAAACGGCGGCGGCGCATTTAGCGGCGGCGGCCAGGGTATTACATCCACAAGAGCTGCAGGTTTAAACTATAATAATTTTAAGAACAAAAACCTGGATGTAACAAGCAGTTATTTCTTTAACGGTACAAGCCTGCAAAACGATTACTCGTCTTTTACCCAAACTTCTGTAAGGGATTCTTTTCAGTTTAAAACACAGCCCGGTTCTACCCGTAGGGATAATGACAACCACCGCATTAATATGGGCTTCGATTGGAAAATCGATTCTTCTAATTCTATTAAAATAACACCCTCTATTAGTTTTCAAAATACAGAAAGCAACAGCCATTACGACTTTAATACCGTAGGCCCCAAAGGCTCTTTACTGAGCAGCGGTATGAACACAACCAATAACAAAAGCACGGGGTATAACTTTAGCACTACCGCTTTACTAAAACACCGTTTTGTAAAAAAAGGCCGCACTGTTTCTGCCGAGTTAAGAGTGGGTAAAAATATTAGTGATGGCGAAGGCAGTCAGTATTCCATCAACAATAATTTTACAGCATTTAGCCGCAGGGATACCATCAACCAGCAAAACACAAACGAAAGCAGCACCAATACCTACAGCGTAAATGTTAGCTACACCGAGCCGATGAGCAAACGCAGCATTCTGGAATTTAATGCATACCGCAATAATAACAGCAGCAACAGCGACAGGCGTACTTTCAATTTCAATAAAGCCACAGGCTTGTACGATATTCCTAACAAGGGGCTCAGCAATATTTTCGACAACGATTTTACCAATACCGGAGCCGGTGTTAACTACCGCGAAAACCGCAAAACATGGAACTATGCCCTCGGCGTAGCATTACAGCAGTCGGAACTGTCGAGTTTATTACAGGGCAAAACAGACCCGATAAGCCAGAAATTTTTAAACATTTTGCCCAATGCCCAATTGCAGATAAAACCTAATAACTACCAAAACTTTAGGGCCAATTACCGTGGTAGCAATAATCAGCCATCGGTGGCACAGTTGCAGCCTTTTGTAGACAGCACCAATCCATTTAGTATAAGGGTGGGTAACCCCAATCTAAAACAGGAGTTTACCAATAACCTTCGCCTTAACTACAACATTTTCGATCCATTTACACAAAAAAGCTTTTTTGTATCGCTTAACGGATCGCAAACATTTAATAAAATAGTAAATAACGACAGCATTTTTGCAGCTGGTAACCGCAAAACAACATATAGCAATGTGAATGGCGTGTACAACCTTAATGCCAATATGGCCAATGGTTTCCCAATAAAAATTGCCAAAATAAAAGCGAATATTAACCTCAATACAAACGCATCTTTAAGCCACAATATAAATTTGCTGAATGGTGTTCAAAACGAAATAAACAATTACAGCATTGGCGAAAACGTTTCTTTTAACTATACGTATAAAGAGTTATTTGATATTGGTTTTGGCGCCGGCCTTAACTGGAACAAGGTTACCTACAGTGCGCAACCCACCCAAAACACTAACTTTTTTACACAGAATTACAGCATCGATAATAGCTGGTACATACCCGGCGGCATTACCCTTACCAACGAGGTAGATTACACCATTAACACCGGCCGTGCTAATGGCTTTAACCCCAAAATAGCTTTGTGGAACAGCAGCATAGCCATGGGTATTTTAAAAGATAAAAAAGGTGAACTAAAATTAAGTGTATTCGACCTGCTGAACCAAAACCAGGGTGTAACCAGAAACACCACCAGCAACTTTATAGAAGACCAAACCTACACCGTATTAAAGCGGTACCTCATGCTCACCTTTACTTATAACCTAAGTAAATTTGGAGCAGGTGGCTCCATGCCAGCCGGTTTGAACAGGATGATACGTAATATGGGCGGAGGCCGTGGTGGAATGTAATTTTAATTAAAAATAAAAACTCCCGGTTAATCTTTAGCCGGGAGTTTTTGTTTAAAACCGAAACTATCTTTTAGACTGAAAAAAAGAAATCATTAAAGCTGCACAATCATCCTGCAAAACACCACTCGTTAGTTTTGTTTTTGGGTGAAATGGCGAAGTGTCTTTGTAAAAAGATCTATAGCCATGTTTAATATCGGCGGCGCCGTACACTATGCTGCCAATCTTGCTCCAGTACAAAGCACCTGCACACATGTGGCAAGGCTCTAATGTTACATACAGCGTAGCATTGGGTAAATATTTAGCACTTAAAAAACTAAAGGCGGATGTAAGAGCAATGATTTCGGCATGAGCAGTAGGGTCGTTCAGCAGCTCTACCTGATTGTAGCCACGGCCAAGAATTTGTCCCTCCTGTACCACGATGGCACCCACCGGAACTTCGTCTAAATCGTAAGCCCGTTGTGCTTCCTTTAAGGCAAGCCGCATATAATATGCGTCGTTTTTTTCATCCAT
>JAYUTQ010000649.1:0-2494 GCA_043755055.1 Chitinophagaceae bacterium
ACAAGGTACGCTACCAATTCCTCCGTTTCGGGCCGTGGTATCAGCACGTTTTCGTCTACATAAAATTTCAACCCCATAAAAAAAGTTTCACCCAAAACGTACTGCACAGGTTTGTGTTGTAAAAGGGCTGCTGTGGCTTCGTGTATGGCAAGAATGGTATTTGAAGGGAGCAACAATCCGGCATTCATCCGGCGTTCCATTTTGGATTTACCCGTGTAGTGTTCCATTACCCAATCGCAAATAGTTGCAGCCTCACCATCGGCGTAAATAGTGAGTAATGCAGTCATTAATTCCTGTTGGATAGCACCAATGTTCATACTGCAAACTTAACCGAATGTAACCGTGCTTACATTTGCCCACTTAATTTTATAATGCACCACCACGAATTATACATGCGCCGCTGCCTGCAACTAGCCCAAATGGGTGCAGGTAATTTAGCACCCAACCCAATGGTTGGTGCCGTACTTGTATGCAATGGCCGCATTATTGGCGAAGGCTACCATCAGCAATATGGCGGGCCACATGCCGAAGTAAATTGTATTAATAGTGTTGCCGAAACGGATAGATATTTGATTGGGGCATCCACTATTTATGTAAACCTTGAGCCTTGTGCTCATTTTGGCAAAACACCCCCTTGTGCCGATTTAATTATTGCCTATACAATACCCAAAGCTGTTATAGGCTGCCGTGATCCGTTTGCGGCCGTAAATGGGAAGGGAATCGAAAATTTACAACAAGCCGGCGTGGAAGTAATTACCGGAATATTGGAAAATGAATGTAGGGAAATGAACAAACGTTTCTTTACATTCCACACAAAACAGCGGCCTTATATTATTTTAAAATGGGCCCAAAGCAGCGATGGCAAAATGGCTGCTGATAATAATGAGAGGACTTTTATCAGCAACGATTACAGTAACCGGCTGGTACATAAATGGCGGGCTGAAGAAGCATCCATTATGGTTGGCACCAACACGGCTTTAAAAGATAACCCATCGCTTACAACCAGGTTATGGAAAGGAAATAATCCCGTAAGAGTGTTGCCCGATATGGGTTTGCGACTACAGGCACCTTTACAATTATTTGATGGAAGTGTAAAAACAATTGTGCTAAATAGAATAAAGCATGATGAACAGCAGCCCAATCTGTTATATGTAAAAATGGAAAATGATGGTTCAATAGTAGAACAGATTTGCAACGTTTTATACCAAAAAAATATTCAATCTGTGTTGGTGGAAGGTGGGGCTACTTTACTGCAATCTTTTATTGACCAAAACTTATGTGATGAAATAAGGGTGATAGAAAATACAGCCTTACAGATAGGAGGGGGATTGGCAGCACCACAGTTTTCAAACATGGTAGTAAAAGAGCATTTGAAGTTGATGGATGATGAAGTGAAAATATTTATGAAGTCTTAACAGTAATGAATTGTATAAAAATTAGAATAAAAATTGGATAATTACTTTACCATAGAACAAGCGGCATTTGCAGAATTTAAAGACAGGGGCAGTAAGTTTTTGGCGTATGCATATCCTGTTGCTTCACCAGAAGATTTTAAGCAAAAGCTGGCCACCCTTAAAAAAGAACATCCCAAAGCGGTACATCATTGTTTTGCGTACCGCATTGGTACCGATGGAAACACCTTTCGGGTAAGCGATGATGGTGAACCGGGTGGTTCGGCCGGCCGGCCCATACTTGGGCAACTGGATAGTAAACAGCTTACAAACCTTGCAGTAATAGTAGTACGGTATTTTGGTGGCACATTATTGGGTGTACCCGGTCTTATTAATGCCTATAAAACGGCCACAGCACTGGCTTTGCAGTTGGTTCCTACTGTAGAAAAATCCATCGAGGTAAACTATAATCTTCATTGCAATTACAATGAATTAAACGATGTAATGACAATCATCAAGCAATACAACTGTACCGTAATACATCAGGAAATGAGTTTGTTCTGTTCGGTAGATTTTGGCATAGCCAAAAACAGATTGGAGCAGGTATTGCATAAACTGAACGACATGCATGGCATTGAATTAAAAAGAATAAACTAGCATTCAGCAATAATAAATCATAAATCATAAATCATAAATCAAAAAATGGTCTACCTCATCCCCACAATTCTTGCCGAAGGCGTAACAGAAACCATACCTGCTTATGTTCTGGATGCGGTAAAGCAATGCAATGTTTTTTTTGTAGAAAACGAACGGACTGCAAGGCGGTTTTTAAAAAGCATCTGGCGGGAAATGGTGATAGACAATTACCAATGGTATGCCATACATAAGGCCGAGAATGAAGTGCTGCGGCAGTTTGCGGCGCACATTAAAAAAGGCGACACTATCGGTATTCTAAGCGAAGCCGGCTGCCCCGGCGTAGCTGATCCCGGACAGATTTTAGTGGCCAAGGCACAGGAACTGAATGCTGTAGTAAAACCATTGGTTGGCCCATCGTCCATATTATTGGCACTTATGGCAAGTGGCATGAATGGGCAGGCTTTCTC
>JAYUTQ010000650.1:0-2493 GCA_043755055.1 Chitinophagaceae bacterium
TCGATACTATTGGTCTTTTTCCAAACTCCCGGTGTAGCGGGTTGATTGGCGTCCAAATCGTAAAGTAATATCCAGACACTGCTTTCGCTGCCACGTATATAAATTTTATTATCAGCATTAGGCGTTTGAAAAGTACCATGATGCTTAAACTGTACATCAAACCTTACTTCGTCTGTAGCAGCATTGTAATTGCTAAGGTTAAAAGTACCTGTGAGGTAGTTGGTGCTGCCCGAGCCGGTAAATTTATTTACATCCATTGTAATGGCTCTTAATCCACTATTTGCGATACCTGTATTTACAAATGTTCTTAAACGGCCAGAACTGGTGTTGGTGCTAAAATCCCATCTGTCTAAACTATCTATACCTATTGTATTGCGGTTGATTTCTGAAACAGGTGCAGCATCAAAGTTTTCTATATATGAGCTTACTAAAGAGATAGCCGGATTTTGTAATTGCTTAATTGTTTTGAGAAGCGTATCGTTAATCACTGCCGGGTCTGATGCATTATTTTTTACTACCGCCACAATATTATAGCTGCCGGGCTGCGAAAAATTAAGACCAGGTATGGTATGTGTGTAAGTGGCGCCGGCAGCTATTGCAGCACCAACCGGAGCTGTTACAAATGGCCCGTTGTTAATGCTGTATTTTACCTCAAAACCAGTAATGCTCACATCATCCAGGTTTTTAATGCGAATGTCAAGATTCGTTGAGGCAGTAAGTGCCGAAGCTGTTCCAAGCCTTCCGGTATTCGGATTTACAATAGCATCTAATTTTAAATCTCCATTGCTGATGCCCAATGTGCAACTACCTGTATTAGGCTGATATGGCCTGCCATTATCTCTTTTGCCAGGCATGCCAGCTTTACGTGGCCTTACCGAAAACCAGTAAACAGAATCTTTATTCAGTCCATTTACAATAAACGAAGTAGAGGCAGTTGTGCCAATTGAAACCATATCCACTCCCTGCTTCATCAATACTTCGTAATCTACATCCGGCGAAGCCGAAATGCTGCCCCATGTAATCTTGACATACCCTTCACATTGTTCTGCAGCTTGTGCATAGCCATGAAAAGCAGTTGGCATAATAACAAACCTACCCGACATTGTACTAAACCCCGTTCCGTTTTCTGTAAGCCTGATACGGGCAGTTACTGTTTCAATTGCCGGGCTTACAGGTATTGTCCAGTTTAAATAAGTTGCCGTGTCAGGTATGGCAGCATTAATCGTATTCCATGTTATGCCATCATTTAGAGAATATTCCAGCGTACGGCTGTTATTAGGGGTGCCATTATCACTCCAATGTACCACACATAAATCGCCGGGGGAATAACTGTCTTTTTCAAATGGAGCGGTAATTTTTAATCCTTGCGATAAATAGTCGTATGCAATAAAATACTCCTGTGCAGCATTAACATTCACTGCATTTCCTTTTACCCGAATGGTATAAGTTCCCGTAGGGTTAGTAATGATTGTTTGTTCGTTGTTATTAATCCTGTCTATACCAGTAGTTGGTAAATTATCCACAATCTGTGGTATTGTATCTAATTTTTGAGGGTAGGAAATATTGTTGCCGGCATCTACAATCTCAAGATCCAAATCGTTAACCAAGGTACGGTTTGCAAACACAGCAGCGGCAGGGTCATGCCAATACAGCATTACTTTAAGTAGAGCCGTATTTGCAGGTACGGTTATATTTTGTGTTTGTACACCTCCGGTGGAAATAGTGCCCGAATAAAAATGGCTGTTTTTTATCATATCTAAATTCCTATCCAGATTCAGCATACCATAGCCATGTCTGAAATCGGGTCCGGCTTTGCCAATATCGAGTCCGCCATTCATTAAAATGGCTTTCATTAATCCTCCCTTTGGGTTTGCGGTAAATTGTTTTTTATATTGCTCTACCATTAAAGCAAGCCCACCTGTAATAGCAGGTGCAGCCTGGCTTGTACCCCATCCGCTGGCATAGTCACCTGTGCTGGATGGTGAAATAATTTCTTCTCCCAAAGCCATCATTTCCGGCTTTAGGCGGCCATCTTTAACAGGGCCGCTGCTGCTTGTTCCGCTGGCATACATGGTGCGGTCTGTACGGCCAACTGTAACTACATTTTTAGCACTCTGGTAGCCGCTTAACACATTGCCATAATGATAAACGTACGGCGGCACTGCTACCTCACCATCATTACCTGCAGCAAACACATGTAATAATTCCGGAAATTGAAATGCCTGCTGATCCAATACGTTGCTGTACAAATCGTACATGCCTTCGTAGGTAGAATCGCCGGTAACGGCTCCATAGCTATTATTGGTTAATACCATGCCGTAATCGCTTACATAGGCTGCTGCATTTACATAAATGCCACCAAATAGCTGGCTTACAATGGTGGCTTGCGGCGCAAAGCCACGACTTAAATACCTGAAAATTCCTGCTCCGCCTATGGAGCCGTTACCGGCGATTCTACCTACGAAGGCATGTACGATTTGTACAGCAACGTAT
>JAYUTQ010000651.1:0-2490 GCA_043755055.1 Chitinophagaceae bacterium
GGCCGCAAGTGCTGCATCGTAGGCCAGGCGTACGTTTTCTTCGGTCTCCTCCCCTTCTTTCCAGTAATCAAACAGCACAGCAAAATCGTCTGCAAGTGTTTCCACATTGTAGTACATATTTACCCAATACTCGTTTTGCTTGGTTTCTTTAAGAATGGAAGTTGCCCTTACGTTGTCGTCCCAAAAACCGGGGGCCACGGATAGTTGTTTGTCGTTTGCTATTTTAGCTTCTCTGTGGTCCACGTCAAAGAAACCCCCTCAAGACCACTACACGGTCCTTCATATACTTTAATTGCTCTGCTGTCATAGCTGCGAAAATAGTTGTTTCCGTTGAGTGATAGGAACCAAGATTAAGCTGATTAAACCGATTATTTCAGATTCACTTTCAGATTATTTAAAAATGATTGTACGATAACATTTTCTGGTTCGTTATAAATTGACGCTACTTATTTATTTTCATTACTGTTAAGTTGGTCTTTATTCAAAATCCAACAAAAAATTGAAGAAAACATGAAGTCTATATTTTGCTATTTCTGTTTGGTGGTTTGTACAAATGCTATTGGCCAGCCCTTTGTTGTAAATAAAAAAGATACCATTGGCAGTTCCACAATCACTTACCAAAATACTTGTTTTGGTAAAAATGACAGTGATGTGGTATTTATTAATGTGCATGAAAATGAAAACACATCTGTAAAAGCTGCCAAAGTAGTTTTGGGCTCGGCAAAAAGGTATTGTGTTAACCAATTGCAATTCAGAAACATGCGATTCATCACATTTATGCATAAAGGCAAAAGTTTTACCATTGACCCCAACCGAATTTATACAGCCAAAGGAGCATTGGCTACGCTGAAAAAAAACAGCCATGGTTATGCTGATGAAATATTTTTGGCTGCGCAAAAACTGGTAACAACTCTTGGTGAAAATTACACCAGCCAATTTGTAGACGATAAAAAACTGGTTGTGGCATTGCACAACAATACCAATGGCGAACCGCTGAGTATTATTAGCTACAAAAGTGGCAGCGAAGCTAATAATGCAGTAGCCGTTAACATGAACCTGCAGCAGGATCCGGATGATTTTTTCTTTACCACCGATCTTTCTGTTTTTAATTTTTTAAAACAAAAAGGCTTTAATGTGGCCCTGCAGGACAATGAAAAAGTGATTGATGATGGCTCATTATCTGTTTATGCCGGTAAAAAGAAAATCCCGTACATCAATATAGAAGCACAGGTGGGGCATATAGCCGAACAAAAAAAAATGATAGAAGCCGTGCTGGAATACCTGAAAACAAAAAACCTGTAAGGATTTAAAATCCTCACAGGTTAAATAAAACTGCAAACTTCATAAGCCGGATTCTGTTCCCATTGCCCATGTTGGTGTTATCACCAACGTGCTGCAACGAGCACTGTCATTTATCTGCGATAGCAATTACTTACTACCTGTTTCTGCCTACCCTGGAACCCATTTGCCTTTTCGGCAAAACAAAGACGAGCCGCCCTTAATGGTTCCTATACGTGGCATTTCAGCACCCAAGGTTTACCCGCCATTTTTGTTGCCAAATATGGCCGTAGTCTCTTACACTACATTTTCACCCTTACCACTACTTTGCAGTAGTGGCGGTTATTTTCTGTGGCACTTTCTGTTACATTTCAACGGAATTGTTGGTGATAACACCAACAACGGCGAATTATACCCGGCCGTTAGCCGGTGAGTTGCCCTGTGCTGTCCGGACTTTCCTTGCCTACCTTAGTAAACACGACAGTTCTGTTTGCAGCCGGTAAAGATAGGTTTGAATGTTTTTATACTTAGAAATCTTAACAGGAAACCTTTAATAAAGAGTGCACTTAACTACTCACCCCCGTCCAGCAAAGCAATATCGCCAACACTGCCGCCGGCAATGCCTTTTACCGAGCCAAACATATTGGCTGTAGCCATTAGTGCCTTACGTATTTGCTGTTCCCGTTCGTTAAATTTTTTTTCTGTTTGCAGCCGTTCTTTATCCAGGTTTTGTTTCATTTGTAAAAACACATCGGCAATGGTTTCTACCTGTTGGCGAAACTCGTTTCCGGTAAGGTAGCCGTAAAGTAATTCCATTTTAGTGCCTTTATTTTCGCCGGTTTTTTGTACGTCATGCACCCGCATAATACCACTGCGGATTAATGCAGCTACGCTTGGCAGTTCGGTAAAAGTGCATATCCAAACGCCATCCTTTTCGCCAAATCGATTCATGTCTTTAGGAAAGGTTTGTGTTACCAGTATAGCAATGTCGGCTCCTTTGTTTCGCAGGTCGGCTTTTAATTTATCTACCCAAATGTTTTGCCAGCTTTTGGTGCGTTTACTTTCGTAAATAATGCGGCCACACTCGCTGCCGGCACTGTTGCGAACAACCTGTACACAGTCCGCTCCTTCTACGCCTTTTCCTACTTCTTCTATCATATCAAATGGAAAATTTTCCTTCAAAATAGTTTCGAGTAACAGCTCCTGTGCTTC
>JAYUTQ010000652.1:0-2489 GCA_043755055.1 Chitinophagaceae bacterium
CCTTAATTTGATTGACAGAAAATACGGTATATAAGAGCAATACAATTTTGAATGTTTTCATTTTTTAGACTTTGTTTTAGTACGATGGCTTTGGTAGAAAAGTTACAATCATCATAAAAGTTTTGGCCATTTCACTTTGATGGGTTTAGATTTGTATTTCAAAATATTTACCCGGGGTGTTCCGCAAGGGACTGAGAAATACCCGTAGAACCTGATCAGGATAATGCCTGCGAAGGGATGGTAAGAATGCACTGCAGGGCATTCCCGTAATCCTCTTTCGTTTGCATAAGTATGGTCTCAAAAAACCTATAAAACTTATGAAACAGTTTTTAAACATTTTATTACTAATCGCCGTGGCCATTTGTGCCAACGCCCAACAAAATTTTAGAGGCGTAGTGATAAACCGCCAAAGCGGTAATGCTGTTGAAGCAGCGTCTATTACAGTGGATTCTAAAACCACTTTTGCCACCGGTGATGATGGCAGTTTTACATTATCAGGAAAAGGTGGCAACATAAATTTTGCATTGCATATAACTGCAACCGGCTTTGAGCCGAAAGACACAGTGGTAAAGGCTTCTAATGAAAAAGTTGCTATTTATTTAAACCCGTTATCGCTATTGCTACAAGCGGTAGAGGTAACGGCTATCCGTGCCGGAGAACGGTCGCCGTTTACCAAAACCAACCTTAACAAGGCCTACATTGAAAAGAACAATTTTGGCCAGGATTTGCCTTTTATTCTTAACCAAACACCCAACGTAGTCATCAACAGCGATGCTGGGAATGGCATTGGATATACCGGCATCCGCATACGTGGCAGCGATGCCACCCGCATCAATATGACAATTAACGGAATACCGTACAACGATGCAGAAAGCCAGGGTACATTTTTTGTAAACCTGCCCGATTTTGCTTCTTCGGTATCCAGCATACAAATACAGCGGGGTGTGGGTACCAGTAGTAACGGCGCCGGTGCCTTTGGTGCCAGCATGAACTTTAGTACCAGCGAATACAACGATAAGCCGTACATAGAACTGAACAATAGCTATGGCTCGTTTAATAGTTTAAAAAACACCATTAAGCTGGGCAGTGGCTTAATTGGTAAGCACTTTACATTCGATGGACGGTTTTCGAATATTACCAGTGATGGATTTGTGGACAGAGCCAAAACCAGCCTGCAATCGGGTTATGCTAGTCTTGGGTATTGGGGTAAAAAAACATCCATACGTTTTAATGTAATTATTGGTAAAGAAAAAACCTATCAGGCATGGAATGGTATTGCCGAAGGTGACTTACAGCAAAACAGAACGGCTAACAGTACCGGAACGGAGAAACCGGGTACGCCATACGATAATGAAACGGACAACTACTGGCAAAACCACTACCAACTATTCCTGAATCAGGAAATTCGTAACAACTGGAAATTTAATACCGCATTTTTTTTAACCACAGGCCGTGGCTATTATGAGCAATATAAAGCCGATGAGAAGTTGAGCAATTATGGTCTGCAACCTATAACCATCGGCTCTACCACTTACGGTAGAACAGATTTGATAAGAAGACTGTGGCTGGATAATGATTATTTCGGGCAAATATTTTCTTTTCAGCAGAAAAATGAGAGGCAGCAGGTTACCATTGGTGGCGGCTGGAACCGGTACAATGGCCAGCATTTTGGCGAAGTAATTACTACCGTAATACAACCATCGCTGTACACCAAATATTACAACCAGCCAGCCAACAAAACAGATATTAACCTATATGCTAAATGGCAGCAACAGCTATCAAAACATTGGGATTTATTCAGTGACCTGCAATACCGTTTTGTAAATTATTCTATTAATGGGTTTAGAAATAACCCCACAGTAAATATTGAAAGCAAGTACCATTTTGTAAATCCGAAAATTGGTGCCAGCTACCGGAACCAAAACTGGAGTGGCTTTATTAGTTATGCAGTAGCCAACAAAGAGCCGAACAGAGACGATTTTGAAGCCGGCATAGCACAGCAACCAAAGAGGGAACAGTTACATGATATAGAATTAAATGGCAAACGTACCAATGTGATTGACGGGCTGGATATAGCTGCTACATTTTACTATATGCAGTACAAAGACCAACTGGTATTAACCGGAAAAATAAATGACGTAGGTGCATATACACGTTCTAATATACCCAACAGTTTTAGGGCCGGGGTGGAACTTGAAGCCAACTACAGGTCAGCTATCTGGAATGCTGCTTACAGTATTTCTTTAAGTAAAAACAAGATTAAAAACTTTACTGAATATGTAGATGATTACGATAATGGCGGACAACAGATTATCAATCATGGCACTACCGATATTTCGTTTGCACCATCTGTTGTACAAAACCTGACTGTGAATGTTTTGCCTGTAGAAAATCTGGAACTTAGCTGGCTGGGCAAGCATGTAGGCAAGCAGTTTTTAGACAATACCAGCAACAACAGCCGTAGCCTGGATGCCTTTGTGTTAAACGAT
>JAYUTQ010000653.1:0-2484 GCA_043755055.1 Chitinophagaceae bacterium
GGGTGCAAAGAAAGAACAGCATCAACAATGGACTGATTAGTAACCATATTCCGGCTTTCTATTTCCTTGTTGGCAATGGCATGAATCCACGGCTTGGCATTTTGGTGCCAGGTGTCTAATATTTGTGCTTCCTGTGGCTGCATTTATGCAATCAGTTTATCAATTGCTTTGCTTAGCTGATGGTCTTTTTCGGATACGATATTACCTGCATCGTGGGTGCTAAGCCATATTTCAACTGTGTTGTACGTATTCGTCCATGTTGGGTGATGATCCGCTTTTTCGGCGGCAATAGCCACACGGGTCATAAAGCCAAATGCTTCGCTAAAATCCTTGAACTTGAATTTGCGGTAAAGTTTGTTGTCAGTTTCGGTCCAGGTCATTGTGTTTAGTGTTTAAAAGTTTAGCGTTTATTGTTTAGGAGTTTATTGTTTAGAAGTTTAATGTTTAATGTTTAGGGGTTTATCGTTCAAAAGTTTATTGTTTAGATGTTTTCTTCATAAAATGCATATTGCTGTTATTTTAAAAAGGTTCACAGAAGTAAGGCAGGCATTTATAAACAGAAACCTAAACCCTAAACCCTAAACTCAAAAACTACAAAACCAAATGCTCTTTATTTTTAATTTTCTCGTTGGTGAGTTCGGTAATCAGTTGTACAGCTTTTATATTTTTTACGGCCTGCATCAGCTCTTGTATGGGGTAAGCCATTCCTTCGCCCTTGTATATGAGCCATACAAAATCCAGGTGTTTAAATTCGGGCAATAAATGGTCGCCGTCGCATTTGTTGGCGTATATATAGTGCACCACAGAAGAGTTGGGCTCTGTGTATTTAAAAACTGAAAAAAAGTAACTCCGTGTTCTTTTATTAAAAGCAATTTCAGATGTTATGTCATTCCTGAAATCAAGGCCTAGCCCATCTTTTATCAGGTTGCAAAAATGATAATCTTCTATTGGCGCCACAATGCCAAGCAGGCAAGTGTCTTCAAAAAAAGCTTCGGCAAGAGCGTCGTTATTAAGTTTGTATTTAGCCATGTGAATTATTACCAGCACAATTTATACCAAAGTAATGGGCCTTTTTGTTTCAGGTAAGTAATGTGAATTTTATAGATGTCGCATATTGTAGGAGTTTTAACCAAAAGTGTTGGATTCATAAGATATGAATTTCGGATAGAATACAAGATATGTTATGGAAATATATCATAAATTGTATTTGGTCGGTTTATTTGTAGAGACGCCATGCTGGCGTCTGAATCTTGCAGATAAATCAGAAATATTAGAAATTAATTGTTGGATAGAACACCTGGATTTAGACGCCAGCATGGCGTCTCTACATGGGGCTTACAACATTTTAACTCTAATGACATCTTTTGTATAAATGTGTTTTAGTACAAAACCTTTTCCCCCCCTAAAACGTAACCCCAAACTCCAAAATCTCTGCCCCTCTTTTCACAATCACCTTGGTGCTTTCGCCTTTATTAAAACGGTTGAGGGCTTGCATGTAGGTGTCCATGCCGGTAACAAGGTGTTCGCCAAGTTGCATAATTACATCGCCGGTTTTAACGCCTGCTTTTTGGGCCGCACGGCCATCTATTACACCATCGGCACGTACGCCGGTGCCGCTAAAAGTGTAGTCGGGCATAATGCCGATGCTTACTTTAAAACGGCCGGTACCCATACTCTGTTCTTTGGTTTTGGTAAACGCCAGTTTGCCTTTGTTACTAGCCCGGCCAATAATTTCGGCGATGTAGTTTACAATCTCGGTTTCGCCTTTGTAATTAATCAGGTTGGCATCGTCACTTGGCTTGTGGTAATCGGTATGCAGGCCGGTAAAAAAGAATAAAACCGGTATGTCTTTGCGGTAAAACGAAGTATGGTCGCTTGGGCCGGTGCCGCTGCTATCTACTTTTATGGCAAAGGTTTTTTGGGAGGAAAGGTTTAGAATGTCGCCCCAGCTATCGGAAGTGCCTACACCGCCAATGGTCAATGCATGGCTGCTATCGTTGAGGCGGCCAATCATATCCATATTAATCATGTAACTCACTTTGGCAAGGTCGGTAGTGGGGTGTTCGGTAAAATATTTACTGCCATACAAACCCAATTCTTCGCCACTAAAATTGATAAACAAATAATTGTAGGCTTTGTAAGCCGGGTTGGACGACTTTTCTTTTAAAATTCTGGAAAGTTCCACCACAGCAGAAGTGCCACTTGCATTGTCATCGGCACCATTATGGATGGCGGGTCGTCCGGTGCTGCGGCTGTTATGGTCTTCGCCATAACCAAGATGGTCGAGGTGGCCGCCGAGTATTACTGTATTGGCAGCGCCATTATTGATGTAAGCCACTACATTTTGGCCCTTGCGGGTTTTATCACCCAGTTCTATATTGCCGGTTACGGCGTTTCCTTCCTTCAGTTTTTTAAGGCCGGATGCTGTTAAATAAATGGCTGGTATGGCCGAAGTTTCTGCCTTATCCCTTGCCGAAAACTGAA
>JAYUTQ010000654.1:0-5472 GCA_043755055.1 Chitinophagaceae bacterium
CATCCACAAATATTTTATACGGCGAAGCCAGGCCAGTACCATACTCGGAAACCAGCAACGGATCGTTGTAATCGCCTACAATTATTACACTGTCGGTGGCATAATATACATCCAGCGAATCTTTTAAAACCCTGGTATCATACACCCGGCGCTGATAATCTTCGTTGGTTCCGCTACCCGATTTACCATGGATGGATATAATGCGGATACGTATGGAATTTCCATTAATCGTGGCATTGAAAGTGGCCATATACGGCAAGCGGCCACTGCTCCAAAAGTTACTGGCACTGCCGGTAGGGTAGTTGGGTATGGTATTAAAACCAGCCCTTGCGCTGTCATACTGCCTTTGAAACATCACCCTTGTTTCCAACAATTGCATGGTGCTTGTTTTGTACACAAAGCCCAGTTTTTGTGGTGGAAATGAAGGGTCTGGAGGCAAATAAGAAGCCGACCATCTTGGGCTGAGGACAGCTGCATAACCGGGTAGAATTTCAATCAATTTCCCCATCAGGCTATCGCTGCTCACTTCCTGTACGCCTACTACATCGGCATTCAGATGTTCGAACACAATCTTCATATTGTTTTTCTGCGCATCTTTTTGGGCTTGGGTAGCATTGTTGGTTGGGCTGCTGCCAAAAAACTTCATGTTATAAGTCACCACATCCAGCGTTTGAGATTTGGGGTAAGATGAAGCTGTAAGCATAATACGGGTACTGTTAAAACCGGTACCTGTAAAATTGAGCTGTCCCGTTTTTTTAAGCTCTTTTACCGAAGGTGTAAAACGCACATAAAATGTAGTACCTGCCGTAGCTGTAGCTACCGGTATAATAATGCTGGTGCTGTAGGTGTTATTATCAGCAGATACTTCAAAACCAGCAGGGGCATTAACGGTAATGTCGCCGTAGCCAATGGCTTGCAGGCTAATGGGTTTTCCAGCAGAAGAGGCACCTACAGCGGCTTCGCCAAGATCTAATAAGGCCGGATTGGTATAAAATAACTGGGTGCGGTTGGTAATGTTGATATCATCTAAAGACCAGCGGGGCGAACCTGCTACCGGAGACGAAATGTATTTGTAGGCAATAAAAACCTTTGGAAAACTTTTGTAAGGCTCCAGGTTAATGTTATCGGTTAATGTCCACACATTAGAACCTACAACGGGAAAATCTGCATTCAACATAGTCCATGTGGCTGCATTGGGATTGCCCACGCCATCATAATTGGTACTCACCAAAATTTCTAAAGGTAAGCCCGAAAATTCAGCCCGGCTATAGAAACTCAATACTGGTAAATTAAAACTGCCAAGGTTCAATGGCGGCGAAATCAGCCAGTCTTCATTTTCCTGGGACCCGCCAAAAAAGCCATTCATATTTACACCCTTGGTAAAATTGCGGCCAAAGGTGGTACAGGTCCAAAGCTGCCCACCGGTTACGCTGTAGCTGATGAAGCCCGTGCCGGGAACTCCCATATCGGTGCAGGTATTAAAATTAAAAGCGAAATTGGAGGGGTCGGTTCCTTCGCCACGAAGGCTGATTTTTTTTGTAGTAGCACCCGTGCTTGTATGCACAATACTATCTGCAAAACTGCCGGCAACCGATGGGGCAAATTTTACAAAAATCTTTTTAGGCGTAGCCACCTCTGCCGGTGTAAGGCTGAGTGCCGTGGAAAATGTGATGCTATCGGTAGAAATACCAAAAGGTGCTGCAACTGCCAAATCCATATTTGCCATAAGGCTTTCGCCCATCACCGTGTAAGATTGTATAGGAGCAGTATTACCAAAAGCTGTAGATGGAAATACAAAAGCATTGACACTTGGTGTAATAACCGCTGCACCAGCTACAGGCAATGCTTCGCCAGTAATAGACACGTTATCAATACTAAACGTACCTACATTGCTTTCAGCATTAAAACCATAGAACCTAAAAGCAACAGGAGCGGTAATATTGGTAAAGCCGGTTAATGTAATGGTGCTGCCGTCGTTAGCAGCAGTTGCGGCATCTTCTACCTGAAAAATATTAGTGGCTACTACCTGCAAATTGGCATTGGCAGGATTGATAGATGCCTGCAAATTAGCCGCATAGCCATCGGCAGACGAACGAACCACATATTGCCTTACGCCGGTACCCGAACGCTGAAATGTAAAAGTGATAGCACTCAGGCTGATGCGAAAATTATTCTGCGGCTCAATTATTACCTCGTAATATTTAGCAAGATCTATGGCACCGCTAAATGTATTACTGCCATTTGTAGCCCCCAAAGGCATACTTGTAAAACTAAAACGCCCGGTGGCATTTGGATTGGTAGTAACTACTACCGCTTTAAAACTACCAAACGTAACGCCGGTAGCCGTAGGTACAGCGGTTGGGTCGGTAAGACCACTACTTGTAGTAACGCCGGCAAAATTATACAAGCCTGTAAATGGCTGCGCCTTTGCAAGTATGGAAAACAGTAAAAACGAACAGAGTATATTTATTTTCATCATAAAATTTTTAAACACAAATACAGTGCCACTGTACAGAAAGCGATGCAAGGTAAAGCATCCGTTTTCAGGCAGGATTGGGGTTTGTTATGAAATCTTAAATTAACAGGATTACGAATTGCCGGTCAATAAGTCAATAGTCATTAGTCATTGGTGAATATTAATTAATGACATACTGACCCAATGACTTACTGACCCAATGACCCAATGCCTAAAATTGCCCTCTGATATTATCAGTCCTCAAAAATTAATACCGCACCAATTTGCTAATAACCTTATCCAGCCTGCTTTTGGCCATGTATTGCTGCTCCAGTTCTATGTTGAAAGGTATGGGAGTATCCAGGCTGCCGCAACGCATTACAGGGGCATCTAATAGTTCAAAACAATGTTCGCTGATCCAGGCACTTATTTCGCCGCCAAAGCCACCGGTTACATTGTCTTCATGTAAAATAAGCACTTTGCCTGTGGCTGCTACTGCTTTTTTTATGGCTTCATAATCAAGCGGAATCAAGGTTCTCAAATCTAAAATCTCTATACTAAAATCTTTGTACTTATTGGCATATTCTGTGGCCCAATGAACTCCGGCACCGTAGGTAATAATGGTAATGTCCTCTCCGCTTTGAACTGTTTTGGCTTTTCCAATTTCCGTTTCGAAATAAGCTTCCGGCACGGCTCCGCTAATGCTGCGGTAAAGGCCTTTATGTTCAAAAAAAAGTACGGGGTTTGGATCGTTAATGGCTGCAATCAGCAGGCCTTTGGCATCGGCCGGATTGCTTGGATACACCACTTTAAGCCCCGGCGTATGTGTAAACCACGCCTCGTTGGTTTGGCTGTGGAAGGGCCCGGCACCCACACCGCCGCCGCATGGCATACGAATCACCACATCGGCATTTTGGCCCCAGCGGTAGTATATTTTGGCCAGGTTATTAATAATCTGGTTAAAGCCTACGGTTACAAAATCGCCAAACTGCATTTCCATTACGCTTTTAAAACCTTGCAGGCTAAGGCCGAGGCAGGTGCCTACAATGGCACTTTCGCAGAGCGGCGTATTGCGTACCCGTTCTTTGCCAAAGGTTTGTACAAAGCCTTCGGTAATTTTAAAGGCACCGCCATATTCGGCAATGTCCTGCCCCATCAAAATCAGGTTTTGATGTTGCTCCATGCTTTGGTGCAGGCCTTCTTTTATGGCGTCGATGAATCTTTTGTCTACCGTCGACCGTCGACTGTTAACCGCCAACTCCTCCCCATTAACTGTTGACGGCTGACGGTTGACAGTCGACGAAAAAAACACATCTGCAACTTCCTCCTCTACATCCGGTATCATTTCCGAAGCATTAAATCCTTTGGCTAATTCTTCATCAATGTAATTTTTTATAGCTGCTTTTTTTTGGGTGATGGCAGTTTCATTAAGTACATTTATTTCCAGCAAATACTGTTCAAAATTTTCAACCGGATCTTTCTTTTTCCATTCTTCAAAAAGATGCGCCGGCACGTATTTGGTACCACTTGCTTCTTCGTGTCCCCGCATCCTGAATGTCATACATTCTACCAAATAAGGCTTTTGGTTTTCAATACAATATTGGCGGATGCCTTTAATGGTATCGAGTACAGTAACAATATTATTGCCATCTATTTGTATGCCTTCCATGCCATAGCCTTTCGCTTTATCCACCAAACTTTCGCAGCGGTATTGTTCGTTGGTGGGTGTGCTAAGGCCGTAGCCATTATTTTCTATAATAAAAATTACAGGCAAGTTCCACACTGCAGCCACATTGAGTGCTTCGTGAAAATCGCCTTCGCTGGTGCCGCCATCGCCGCTAAAAGCTACACTAACCTTTTTTTCTTTACGCAGTTTGTAAGCCAGTGCCACGCCATCGGCAATGGCAAGCTGCGGCCCAAGATGCGAAATCATACCGCAGATATGGTGCTCCTTACTGCCAAAATGAAAGCTGCGTTCACGGCCTTTGCTGTAGCCATCTTTATTGCCCTGCCACTGCATAAATAATTTGGAAAGCGGCATGTTACGGCCGGTAAAAACACCAAGGTTCCGGTGCAGTGGCATTATCCATTCGTCTTGCTGCAACGCCTGTGTAACGCCCACCGATATTGCTTCTTGCCCAATGCCGCTGAACCATTTGGATATTTTGCCCTGCCTTAAAAGCACCAGCATTTTTTCCTCAATCATTCTGGGTAATAAAAGGTGGTGGTAGAGTTGCAGCAACTCTTCGTTAGTTAGATTTTTACGATGGTATAGCATGGCAGTATCTGAAAATGTGGAAGCCCCGCAAATGCTACAGGGCAAGTGTGAAAATATGGAAATCCTGTATAGACAGGAAAAGTAGTATGATACAAAACCGTTAATCACCATTAATTGCAAGTACACCAGCCAATGCAACAAACCTTTGGTATGGTCTATTCTCCATTGTTATATTAAATGCATTTTCAAACCGTAAATTGTAAAACAAAGCCATACATTTAGCACCATCATTACACTGTAAAAAATACTTTTCATGAAAAAATCACTCTTTGTTCTTTTTGCAGGATCTATGTTTCTGTTTCAATTTTGTGGCAATAAAAAAGCACAGGTGGCCGTGCCTAAACTTACTTACGAAGCTAACGTACAACCACTGATTGCTACTAAGTGTGCCCCTTGCCACATACCACCAAAGGGTAATAAAAAAGCGTATGTCACCTTCGACGCCGTGAAAGGTGATATTGATGAAATGATTAAACGGGTACAGCTAAACCCAACCGACCGTGGTTTTATGCCATTTAAGAAAACAGAAAAATTGTCGGATTCTCTGATTAATATATTGGTGCAGTGGAAGGCTGACGGAATGCTGGAAAAATAATTTGATGCTTTCAGGAGGCTGCATTTATTTATACTATTATTTTTAAAATTAGGTATTTTGTACGCAACGCATCTAGTAGAGTGGCCTCGAAAGAAAAGCGTAAAGAAAATTATGCTCGAAGCCGTTAAGAAGCCGGCGCTGTTT
>JAYUTQ010000655.1:0-2479 GCA_043755055.1 Chitinophagaceae bacterium
AAAACTCCGAAGGAGTGGTATTAGAAATACAACAATATTTATAAACTTAATGATTGCCAATCCTGTTCGTTTTTACTTGTATATTTCCTAACCCATTGCAATCGCCATGGCAAAATGAATAGTCATATGAAATATATCGGAGCCATCGATCAGGGCACTACCAGCAGCCGCTTTATGATTTTTAACCAGCAGGGGCAGGTTGTTTCTTTTGCCCAAAAAGAACATGCCCAAATTTTTCCGCAGCCCGGCTGGGTAGAGCATGATCCTTTGGAAATATTAGAAAATACAAAACTAACCGTGGCCGAAGCGGTAATAAAGGCCGGCCTTACGGCCGCAAGTATAGCAGCCATTGGCATTACCAACCAACGGGAAACAACTGTGGTTTGGAATAAAAACACCGGCAAACCCTATTACAATGCCCTCGTTTGGCAAGATATGCGCAGCCAAAATGTAGTGGATGATTGCACCCAAAAATTTGGCGCCACTGGTTTTGCAGCCAAAACCGGTCTGCCTTTTTCTCCCTATTTCAGTGGCATGAAATTAAAATGGATGCTGGATCATGTGCCCGGACTAAGAGCCGCCGCCGAAACTGGCGATGCCATTTTTGGCACTATCGACACCTGGCTTATATGGAACCTTACCGGCGAACATAAAACGGATGTTACAAACGCAAGCCGCACCATGCTTATGGATTTACAAACCTTAAACTGGGATGATGACATTTTAAAAGCGTTGAATATTCCAAGGCAAATGCTGCCGGCTATCTGTTCCAGTGCAGGCTGGATGGGTAATGTAGCCGATGGTGCTTTTAAAAATATCCCAATCATGGGTTGCCTTGGCGATCAGCAGGCGGCTTTGGTGGGGCAAACTTGTTTTGCCGCAGGCCAGGCAAAAAATACCTACGGCACCGGCTGTTTTATGCTGATGAATACCGGAGAAAAAATAGTGCCCAGCCATAACGGATTGCTTACTACCGTAGCTTATAAAATAGGCGATCAGCCCTGCCATTATGCATTGGAAGGTAGCATTGCCGTAACCGGCAGTTTGGTGCAATGGCTGCGGGATAATATGGGCATCATTAATACCAGCGACGATATAGAAGCGCTGGCAGCATCGGTGCCGGATAATGGCGATGTATATCTGGTGCCGGCCTTTAGCGGATTGTACGCACCGTATTGGCGTAGCGATGCCCGAGGTATTTTGGCCGGGCTTACAAGGTTTGCCACCAAAGCACACCTGGCACGGGCCGTATTGGAAGCCACCGCCTACCAAACCCTGGATGTGCTGGAAGCCATGGAAGCCGATAGCGGCATTCAGCTACAAGCTCTGAATGTAGACGGCGGTATGGTGGTGAATAATTTGCTGATGCAGTTTCAGGCAGATATGGTGCAGGTGCCGGTGCAGCGGCCTACGGTAAACGAAACCACAGCCCTGGGTGCAGCCTATGCAGCCGGCCTTGCAAGTGGCTACTGGCCCAGCTTTGAAGCACTGAAACAAAACCATCAAATTACCCAAACATGGCATCCCCATATGCCTTTTGAAAAACGGGATGCCTTGTATAAAAACTGGAAGAAAGCCATCGAAAAATCTTTTAACTGGGTATAAAGTTTTTTAAATGTTTTCTGCCAAAAGTTTAATGGGAACACAGATTACACACCTGCCTTTCGGCAGGCAGGCGTGTAATCTGTGTTCCCATCCTCTATGTCAATATTAAACCATCATGTTGATTATTTAATCAGCTCTTAATCCGCCTAATCTTGTATTAATCCTGGTTATATTTGCCGCCCTTCTAAAAAAATAAATTCAGTGGAAAAAGAACGAGTATTAAGTGGCATCCGGCCTACAGGCATGCTGCACCTGGGCAACTATTTTGGTGCCATGCGTAATTATGTGCGGATGCAGGACGAATACAACTGCTACTTTTTTGTGGCCGACTGGCATGCACTAACCACATTGACCGATAGCAAAGAATTACAAAGCAGCGTACACCGGGTAATAGCCGAAAACATAGCCTGCGGCCTTGACCCTGAGAAAGTATGCCTGTATGTACAAAGCGATGTGCCGGAAATAGCCGAACTCTATCTATATCTTAATATGCTTGCCTATAAAGGCGAATTGGAAAAAACGGTCACCTTTAAAGAAAAAGTGAGGTTGCACCCGGAAAATGTAAATGCCGGATTGCTCACTTATCCGGTGCTGCAGGCGGCAGATATTATTATACACCGTGCCACCAAAGTGCCTGTGGGCAAGGATCAGGAGCAGCACCTGGAAATGGCCCGGAATTTTGCCCAGCGTTTTAACCACCGCTATGGCGATACGTTGCCAGAGCCGCATGCCTTTAATTATGGCGGCGAACTGGTAAAAATTTTAAGTCTGGATGGCAATGGTAAAATGAGCAAAAGCGAAAACCAGATGAACACCTTATACCTGGCAGATGATGACGATTTAATTCGCAAAAAAATAATGAAGGCCAAAACCG
>JAYUTQ010000656.1:0-2476 GCA_043755055.1 Chitinophagaceae bacterium
GGCTATACCAACCTTCGCTTTGATGATACCAACCCCGTAACCGAAGACACGGAATATGTAGACAGCATTAAAGAAGATATTGCCTGGCTCGGCTTTACCTGGGCTCAAGAATTGTATGCGTCTGATTACTTTGAGCAACTGTACCAGTTCGCTGTAAGCCTTATCAGCAAAGGCTTAGCGTATGTGGATGACAGCACCGCCGAAGAAATAGCTAAACAAAAAGGCAGCCCCACCGTGGCAGGAACACCTACGCCTAACCGAAGCCGCAGCATTGAAGAAAACCTGCAATTGTTTGCCGATATGCGGGCCGGAAAATACAAGGATGGCGAAAAAGTACTCCGAGCCAAAGGTGACCTTAGCAGCCCTAATATGCACCTGAGAGACCCGCTGATGTACCGCATTAAACATGCGCACCACCACCGCACCGGCGATGCATGGTGCATTTACCCCATGTACGATTTTGCCCATGGCCAAAGCGACAGCATTGAGAATATTACCCACAGTATTTGTACGCTGGAATTTATTCCGCACCGGGATTTGTACAATTGGTTTATAGAGCAACTGGAAATTTTTCCAACCAAACAATACGAGTTTGCCCGGCTTAACATGACGTATACCGTTATGAGCAAACGCAAACTGCTACAACTGGTAAACGATGGCCATGTAAATAGTTGGGACGACCCAAGGATGCCAACCATCAGTGGCTTCCGCCGCCGTGGTTTTACGCCGGAAAGCATCCGAGATTTCTGCGACCGCATCGGTGTACAGAAACGTGAAAACATCATCGACTTTAGCCTGTTGGAATTTTGTATAAGGGAACACCTCAATAAAATTGCTGTACGTCGCATGGCTGTTTTAGACCCTATTAAACTCATCATTACCAATTATCCCGAAGGGCAAACAGAAACATTGGTGGGGGAAAATAACCCCGAAGCAGAAGATGGTGGTGGCAACCGGGAACTACCTTTTAGCAAAGAACTGTGGATAGAAAGAGAAGACTTTATGGAAGTGCCGCCGAAGAAATTTTTCCGCCTCGGTGTGGGTTTATCTGTACGCTTAAAAAGTGCGTACATTGTAAGCTGTACTGGTTTTAATAAAGATGAAAATGGTAATATAACAGAGGTGCTATGCGAATACCTACCCGAAAGCAAAAGCGGCGACGACAAGAGTGGACTAGTGGTAAAAGGTACCATCCACTGGATAAGTGTGGCACATGCTGCCAGGGCCGAAATACGCCTGTACGACCGATTGTTTAAAGTGGAAAATGTAGCTGATGCAGAAGGCGATTTTAAAGACCATATCAATCCGGATAGCTTACACACCATTCCATCGGCATATATAGAACCTGCACTCACAAAGGCTTTCGCCGGAGAGCCCTATCAGTTTATACGTAAGGGTTATTTTACATTAGATAAAGATTCAACTGAAAATCATCTGATTTTTAACCGCACCGTTACACTAAAAGATGCATGGGCAAAAGAGGTGAAAAGAGGCTAAAAAGTAAATGGTTGATTAGTTTACTATTGAAATAGTTAACTAATCATCCAATTATCTAATCAACCAATTAACCAATCAACGAATTAACCAATCAACTAATTATCTAATCAACGAATTAACCAATCAACTAACAAACCTTGCTACAAAAAAAGCCCGAAGTAGATGTAATAATGGATGTGCTGAAAGGTGCACTTGAAGCTTTTCCGGCAGCACCGTTTTTGCAAAGCCTGCATCAGCAATATCAGGAGCGGGGCTTTCTTACCAAAAAACAATTAGAGGGTTTGCACAGCAAAGCATCTAAGGCCACAAATATTCCCGTTGGTAAAATGGCAACCTTGGAAGCCATTATTCTAAAACTACCCGAAAGGCAAAAATCGCTGCCAAGATTCCCGACACCGCTGTATAAAAAAGATGAATCAACAGGTGCCCTGATAGCCGATATTTTATACAAACACCCTCAACACAAAGCAGCCCTTCTTTTTAAAAACAAATACGATAACAATGTGCCCCTTTCACCAACCGAACTTGCCGAGTTAAAACGTTTCCATAAACTGGCCTCCCCAAGCCCCTCCGGTGGAGAGGCTTTAGACCCCCAATAATATTGAATTGGCAGAAAAAAACACGGTTTTATAGCCCCTCCACCGATCCCGATTCATTGGGATGTGGAGGCTTAATTATGCATCTTAATAAACGCATCTACCTTATTAAATGCATCGGTAAAAGTAGCATTATCCCAATCGCCATGGCCGCCGGTTGGGTAAAACACATACTGTGCAATGGCCCCCACTGAGAGTAGTTTATCTCTTGCCACTGTACTCTGCGATGGCCGCACTAACGGATCGGCACCGCCATGAAAAAAAAGTGTAGGCATGGCAGAAGCCATGGTTATAAAATTAATAGGACTGCTACTCGTATAAATTGCCGCATTGGTAGCAGGCGTAGCACCCACTGCCTGGGCTATAGAAAAAGAAATAAGTGC
>JAYUTQ010000657.1:0-2476 GCA_043755055.1 Chitinophagaceae bacterium
CGAAATAATCGGTGCAGGCGAAATAAAAGCTAAAAATTATGCTCAAAGCCTAAATCCGGCGAACTCGCCGTAAAAGTCATCCTATTCATAGACTCTGCCAGCTCAAACAGCGCCGGCTTCTTAACGGCTTCGAGCATAATTTTCTTTACGCTTTTCTTTCGAGGCCACCCTACTAGATGCGCTGCGTATAAAATACCTAATTCTATATTTCTAATATTCTATATTGTGTTTTCAAAATACAATAAAAACCAAAGGATTATAACAAACTATCTATTTTTATCACCTATTATTTTTACAACATTAAACATGCAATATGAATTCTAAACAAAATCCTGTTTCCGAAATGCTTAAGCCAAACAATATTCAAACCAACTGGGGTCAATTTTCAGTTTTGATCTCCGTGTTTTTCTTTTGGGGGTTTGTAGCTGCCAGTAATGATATATTAATTCCTGTTTTTAAAGAAAAACTGAACCTCAGTCAGGGAGAATCTCAAATGGTATCATTTGCATTTTACGTAGCCTATACAGTGGGGTCTATCATTTACATGCTTATATCTTATCTTAATAAAGGCGATTTACTCAATAAAATTGGTTATAAAAATGGTATTGCTTTAGGGCTTTGTATTTCTGCACTTGGTACTTTATTATTTTACCCCGCAGCAAATACAGCATCTTTTCCTTTAATGCTAACGGGGCTATTTATAGTAGGCCTTGGTTTTTCGCTACAGCAAACAGCAGCCAACCCTTTGGCCATAGTAATGGGCGACCCAAAAACCGGAGCTCAAAGATTAAGTATGGCGGGTGGCGTAAATAACTTTGGTACTACCATTGGTCCGTTGATTGTAAGTATCGCCATTTTTGGTTCGGCTACAGGCGTAAAAGTAGCAAGCATTGAAGCTGTAAAAACCCCCTATTTAATATTAGGTGCTGCCTTTTTAGTAGCGGCTGTAGTATTTAAATTTTCTAATGTGCCCGATAAAATTGAAGCCCCTAAGGACGATGAAACCAATGCAGCAGCTACAATTGACCGTGGTTCGCCATTAAAATATCCGCAACTGTGGCTTGGAATGATTGCCATATTTGTTTATGTAGGTGTGGAGGTAAGTACTGCCTCAAACCTGCCGGGGTTTATGAGTGAGCATTTGGGAACAGCTACCGAAAACGTTGCGCCATTTGTATCGCTGTATTGGGCCAGCCTAATGATAGGCCGCTGGACCGCTTCGGTTGGCGCTTTTGATATTAATGCAGGTGCCAAAAAAATACTTGGATTTTTTATGCCATATATCGCCTTCGGTGTTTTTCTGTTGGTTAATAAAATAGCAAACCACGACGTAACACCCTTTTTCATTTACGCTGCTATAATTGTTGCTATGATTGTTGGTAATATGATGAGTAAAGGCAACCCTGCCAGTCAGTTGCTCATTTACAGCGCCCTTGCTATAGTGGCATTAATTATTGGAATGCTGGCCGATGGTATGGTAAGCGTTTACGCATTTATCAGCGTTGGTTTGTTTTGCTCTACCCTTTGGCCTTGTATTTTTACATTGGCCGTAGCCGGGCTTGGCCGTCATACAAACAATGGTTCCAGTTTATTAATTATGATGATTATGGGCGGCGGAATTATCAGTATTATTCAAGGATTACTGGCCGATCATGTTATGGGTATTCAATGGAGTTATGTTGTTGGCGTGGCATGTTTTATATACCTGGCTTTTTACGCAATCCGTGCCAAAACTATACTCAAAACACAGGGTATTGATTACGACCAAAAAGTAGTATCAGCACACTAACAAAAAATAAAGACCGCATTCTTCACCATTATTTTACTAAAATGTCTACTGTACTTTCACAAACTGCCCATTATGCTATTGGTATAGATATTGGCGGTACCAATACCAAGTTTGGTATTGTAGATCAGCGGGGCGATATCCTTTACCGTGGTGCCATCAGTACCCGTAAGCATAATAATGTATCAGACTTTATTGACGAACTCTACAATGCCATAGAACCCGCCATAAGTAGTGTGGGCGGGGTTGATACTATAAAAGGTATTGGCATGGGTGCCCCCAATGGCAATTACTATACCGGCACCATTGAGTATGCCCCCAACCTTCCCTGGGAAGGTGTTATTCCTTTTGCCGAAATGATGACCAATAAGTTTGGTTTGCAAGCTTCGCTTACCAACGATGCCAATGCAGCCGCCGTTGGCGAAATGATGTATGGTGCAGCAAGGGGCATGAAGGATTTTATAATGATAACCCTTGGAACCGGCGTAGGCAGCGGCATCGTAGCCAATGGCCAACTTATTTATGGTCACGATGGTTTTGCCGGCGAACTAGGACATACCATTATTATTCCTGGCGGCAGATTACATGAAGGCACAGGTGCACATGGCTGTTTAGAAGTATATGCATCCGCTACAGGTATGCGCCTTACTGCTTTAGAACTGCTGGATAAGCATCCGGAAAAACCATCTT
>JAYUTQ010000658.1:0-5460 GCA_043755055.1 Chitinophagaceae bacterium
CCGCCAACTTTGGTTGCAATTGGCCACGACTGATACTTCATTTCAACCAGGTATTTTTTTTTGTTTGCCGTAAACTGCATCCGGATGCTCAACTTTGCCTTACTGTCTTCTACCAGCAGGCAATCGTATTTTATACCATCCTTACCTGTAAATTTTACATTATAAAAATCCTGGCTTTTTGCCTTTGGGCAAAAGCTAATAAGCAGAACCAGGAAAATGAATAACCGCATAAATAAAGGTTTAGGTGAACGCAATACCAAAACGCACATAATTAAGTTGTGTAAAAATACCAATCTATTTATTGACTGTAAGCTTCCATTAATTTTTCGGATTCTCTATAATTTTATTATACCGCAGGCCGCTCTGCACTTCTTTGGGATCGGCCTTTTGGCGATATACCAGTGCATTGTCAATTGTTTTTTTAATAATTTTTTCCCACGATGGCGTAGTGGGCCTAAAGCTTGCAGCCTCTCTTAGTGCATCTATAAACCCGGTAGTATAATACCCGCCGGCCGTGCTGTTACCCGAAGCTATTTCGTCTGGCCTGGTTGCAGAAGATAGCAGGTTGCCCCTTGCATTGATAAAAAGTTTGCGCAGTTTAATTGTATCCCTAATTAAAAAATTAGAGCCATCCCGATGCCCAAAAGTGAGATAGCTCTCCGGGTTTATGGGCCTTGGTACGCCGATGCTGGTATTACACATATCTCCCAATACTATATTGAGCCGGGCGTTTTTTTTAGTTAATATATCGTAAGCCTGGCTAAGGCCCAACGAGTTGCGGTCTATATCCTGCCGTATATGCTGGTACTCGGCCTGGTCTTTCGGGTCTTCATTATATGGTGGTGTTACCCAAAGGTTCATAAAAGGGTAGTCGTCTTTCTGGTCGGCCCACCTGCTGCCATGCCCACTGTACGAAAAGAAAACGATATCCTCAGCACCGGGATTTACACTTTTAAGTTTTGCTTCCAGTTTTGTTTTGGTTAAATCGTTGGCACAGTAAATAAAATAAGGCTTGTAAAATATCCCCAGCGTACGGGCTACGGCACTCAGTTCCTTATCCAGCTTCTCCTGGTCTTTGCTACAGGATACCCCAATTTTTTTATCGTCTTTATTTACCACCATCACAAAATGTAATACCGGTTTTATTTTAAGTAGTGGCAAAGCCCGGTATACATTTTCTTCTACCCGGCACAATTGTTTCAACTCTTCAAATTCGGGTTCATCTTCATAAAAAAAGTCGAGCAGCAGTTTGGTTGTAATATCTTCCGGGTTAATCAGCTGGCAGTATGTTACCCTTTTCTGATTGGTAAATGTACTTGCGTCTTCGGTAAAATAAGGCCGGTCATCATCCGGAGAAATAGTAGAATTGGTAAACCAGATAAAGCAGGGCGGTACAAAATCGTCGTAATATTCATCCGAAATAAAAGCACTTGCAATGCCATTGGCGTGGTTAAAGGCAGAGTCGTCTATCATCAGAACATACTGCTGCCCTTTGCTATTAACTTGTGCCGGCAAAGTGTTGTATTTAATATTTACCAGATACTCTTTGCCATCTTCATTAAAGTAAATCCGCATATAGGCATCGTCGGGGTCGTAACTCACCAGCAGGCAATCGTAATCCACACCTCGGTCGCCGGTATATTTAATAGATACCAATTCCTGGCTTGTAGCTATGGTACCAAAGCATAAAAAAATAATGCAGCCTAAGAAATATTTCATTGCGGGTATAGTGGTTGGGTAAGGTAAAATAATAAAAGATAGATGGTTAGCCAAACAATCTGCTACATTTTTATAAAGCCATCAAATGGAAAGCAGGGAATATTTTACTTCGTTCCGATTTATTCCGATAAAATAAACACCCTTTTTACAACATATTGTTTTGGTAACAAGTAATTACCAAAAAACATTGAAATTCGCCCAGTGAAAAAACTACTGCCCTTCTTATTTATCTTAACGGCTACTATTTGTTTTGGCCAAAACAAAACAATAGATAGCCTTAGCAGGGCATTAAAAAGTACCAGCAATGATTTAAAGAAGGAAAATATTTTAATACTTCTCATTAACGAATACGAAAATTACAAACCGGATTCAGCCATATTTTGCACACAACAATATCTAAAACTAGTAAAACAAAATACTGAGCAAGAAAATGCTTATAAAAAAGAATATTATGCATTGTTCCGGATGGCTTATTTGTTTAGTAGCATAAGCAATTACCCGAAAGCATTGAAATACTATATTGAATTACTAAAGCTGGCAGAAAAAGAAGAAAATCCAATTGATATAGCAAGTGCTAATTTTAATATAGCCACCACATTAGGTAAAGAAAAGGAGTACACTAAATCTTTAGCTTATTATAAAATTGCTGACTCTATTATTGACAAAAACAACCTTACAGATTTAAAATATGAGAGCCTGATTAATGTTGGGGATATTTACTACAAACTCAATCATCTCGATTCCGCACTATATCTTACCATGAAAGGCTATGAAAAAGCCATAGCGGCTTACCAAAAAGCCGGTTCAGAAAACAGACCAGCTTCTACAATACAATCTTACGCTCAATCCATTGGTATTTTGCTAAATAACCTTGGCAATATTTATAGCAGGCTAGGCAATATACCTGCTGCTTTAAAAAATTATAATGAAGCATTACTCTACAGCCAAAAAGCAGCTGATGAAGACAATATTTGTGAAATTAACTTAGGACTGGCAAAGCTTTATGAAAAAACAGGCGAAGTAGTAAAGGCTATTGACTGTGCAAATAACGTAATAACAATCGCCGAAAAAAACGAAATCGAAAGCCGCAAACAAGAGGTGTTTGATTTTCTGAAAAACTATTACAAAAAAGCAGGAAAACTGGATAGTGCCTTTAGTTACCAGGAAAAAATGATTGAAGTAAAAGATAATATTGAAGGAAAAGATAGAATTAAACAGTCGTTAAACATTACAATTGAAGAGGAACTAAGGCAACAGGAAAAAAGGGACCTGCTTAAAAAAGAAAAGGAAGAAATAGACAAAACACTTCAATTATTGGGTGTGGGCATGTTAATTCCTTCATTTTTTCTATTCACCATATTTATACGAAGGAGAAAAATAAAACCACAGATAATTAAATTTTGTGGTGTGGTTTCTTTACTGATGCTTTTTGAATGCCTTACTTTGATTTTACATCCATATGTAGTTGAGATTAGCAATCATATTGTTGTGATAGAGTTGCTCATTTTTGTAGGCATTGCGGCAATAATTATACCTACGCACCATAAAATAGAACATTGGCTACTTTATAAATTAACCGAACATAAAAATGCTGCACATCGTAAGCAAAACGATGTACAGCATTAAACAATGGTTAAGATGACAATTATTGATTATTTGTAGGCGGTGGAGGTGGCGGCAATGGTTTTAGATTTCTGTCACTATCATTTTTAATAGAATCCTCTACCATTGGTGCTCCTGACCTCGAAGAAAGAGAATCGTTGGGAACGGGGGCAGAAATGGTTGTTTCCGTTTTTTCCGATGTGGCTTCGCCACAACTGAAACTAATAGCTACCAATGCTACACAAATTGCTTTAAGCAGGTTTTTCTTTTGCATTTTTTTTAAGGTTTCCGTAAAGATGAGCATTTGTTTTTTCAAATCAAAGTGTTTGCCAAAATCAGGCTGTATTTGAAATGTACCAGTAAACAGGCTGTTACACCATTTTACCCTTAACCGTTGCTAAGAATGTCCTCATTTCATCCATAGTGCCCAGGCTGGTGCGGTACCATTTTCCTTCCTCTTCAAAAACCCGCACTGCACTCATGTTTTCTGTATTAATGGCTTTGGGATAATCGCCGTTAAAAACTGCAGCCTGATAATACAAAAAGTTGGTGAACGATGGAATGACCGGCATTTTCATGGCCAGCAATCCTGCGGTGGTAAATTCCTTAACGGCATCATTCTTAATGCGGCACTGCTTAATAAAATCGGCATCATCCAGCGAAGCGAAAGCCCCGGCAAGCGATACCGCACTTACGCTTGCATTTGCCCATGGCTGAAAAGTGGCCAGTTGCTTAATAGTATCGGGGTGTGCCAACGCATAGCCAGCCCTTGTACCGGCCATGCCATATATTTTAGAAAAGGTTTTGGCCACTACCAGGTTTTTATTGGTAGCCACCATAGCTGCCATACTCGGCTCGTCGCAGTATTCAGTATAGGCTTCATCCAGCAAAACCATGGCTTTGGCAGAAGCAATTTCAATGCAGCGTTTTAGTTCACCGGCAGGTATTATTGTGCCTGTTGGGTTGTTGGGATTACAGATGTAAAGCAGCCTTGTATCCGCGTCCATAGCTGCAAGCAGGGTTTGAGTATTAATTTTCTTATCGAGGGTAAGCGGTACTTTTTTTATGCTCAGTCCAAAGCTTTCTGCCGCCTGCCACCATAGCCTGAATGTGGGGTGCGGACTAACAGCATTGCCCTTTGTACGTGCAGCCAAAGCGGCGGTAGTTCCCAGTATTTCTGATGAACCGGCCCCCATTAATACATGGTTTTCGTCCAGGTCGAAAAGTTTGCTTATTTTCTTACGCAAAATATCTGTGGATGCATAGCGGTTGCTATTATTAATAGCATCGGCCATAGCCTTTCGGGCCAATGGCGAAGGACCATACGGATTTTCGTTGCTACTCAGTTTTACAAATGTTTGGATGGCCTTTTCTTCCTCAAAATCAAAACTGTTTTGGCCACGGCCAAATGCATTGCCGGCAAGGCCAAAGCCAGCCAATAACAACGAACCCTGTTTCAGCCATTCACGGCGTTGGAGCTTTTCCATAATGCAGTAGTTTGGTTTAAAGTTAGGTTTTAAAATGATTGACAATGACAACAAGAAGTCTGAAACCATTTGCCAATTACCGGTAACTGGCAACCAGCAACGCTTTTCTCACCAGCTTTTTTTCTCAATCGTATCCAAAATATTAAGGTAAGAATAATACCGGTCGCTGTGTATGGAACCATTACCCACGGCGGATTTAATGGCACAGTCGGGTTCGTTAATGTGCATGCAGTCGTTGTACTGGCAGTCGTTCATCAGTGCTCTCATTTCGGGGTAGTAGTGGGCCAGTTCCTGCTTGCTGATGTTGGCAAGGCCAAATTCACGAAGGCCGGGCGTATCTATAATTTTTCCGCCACCGGGCAGGTCGAACATTTCGGCAAAGGTGGTGGTATGCATACCCTTACCACTCCAGCCGCTTACCTGTTTGGTGCGTAAGCTAAACTCCGGAAACACATGGTTAATAATGGTGGATTTGCCCACACCGCTATGCCCACTCAGCAGGGTTGTTTTGTTATGGAGCAATGCTTTTACTGCTTCCATGCCCTGCTTTTGCTGCACACTTGCCAGCAGTACTTTGTAGCCAATGGCTTCGTAAATCTGTTTCCATTCTTCGTAAGTTTCCAGTTCTTTTTGTTTGTATAAATCGCTTTTA
>JAYUTQ010000659.1:0-2468 GCA_043755055.1 Chitinophagaceae bacterium
TTCTATCTGCCCCTTGTCTATATCAGGGTTCATGCTGCTGCCAAAGTCGTGTACTATTTTTACAGCATCTGTTTCGTAGGTTCCCCGAAGACAATCTACTGTAACCGTGGTAATAGCTGTACCGTAGACATGATAAGCAAATGGATTGCCCTTTTCCTTAGTGGCATCAAAATGAATTTCGGGTGTAGCGTAGTGGGCATGTTCACTTAGGCTTACCCGTTTTACAAAAGCGTTCATCACCAATTGTTTCCATGAAAGGCTTGTGAGTTCATCATTACTATAAACCAATTCATTTATTAATGTGATGGTTTCAACTGTAGTCTGTAATTCATCTGCAGCCACCTGTTTTAAACGATTCAATATGGCTGTGCAGGCCATCAAAGTTGCTTTGCCATTAAGATCAGCAGTGGCACTTGCTGCCGATGGTGAGGTATTGGCAATCCGGAAAGTATTGGTGGTATTTATTTTAATTTTTTCCGGATTGATAGAAAATGTTTGTGCAGCTACCTGCAGCATTTTAGTATTAACGCCTTGCCCCATTTCTACTGCACCTGTACTTATGTTTACGCTGCCATCGCTATATACATGTACCAATGCCCGGGCCTGATTCATTAAGGTTTTAGTAAAAGAAATACCAAAGCATATTGGCATAAAAGACATGCCCTTTTTTAGCCATTTGTTATCTTCATTGAACTTTTTAATTTCTTGCTTTACAGCTTCTATATTATACAAATTGCAGGCCTTATCCCAACACTCATTCGCTTCACTTACTGCCTTTTGGCCATAAAGTAATTCGTCGCCTGTGTTTAATAAATTTTTACGTTGGATAACGCTTGCTTCAATACCCAATGCATCGGCAGCTTTGGCAATGGCGGCTTCTATTACAAACATACCCTGCGGTCCGCCAAAACCTCTGAAAGCCGTATTGGGCGGCAGATTAGTACGGCAACTATAAGCTATAGATTTTACATTGGGTATAAAATAAGTATTGGTACTATGAAATAAAGTACGCTCCAATACTGCCGGAGAAAGATCTGCGGCTGCACCCGCATTTTGATGAAAAATAACTTCGTAAGCAATGATTTTTAAATCTTTATTTAAGCCAATTTTAAAATCGGATGAATAAGGGTGCCGCTTGCCTGTCATCAGCATATCTTCTATTCTGCTTAATGCGTATTTAACAGGTCGTTTTAAAATATGTGTAGCAAGGGCACACAATGCAGCCCAGGTATTTGCCTGATCTTCTTTACCTCCAAATCCGCCTCCAAGTCTTGTTACATCTACTTCTATCTGATGCATGGGCAGGCCCAATACACGACTTACGCAGCGCTGCACAGCAGTGGGGCCTTGTGTGGAAGAATATACTTTAATGCTACCATTTTCCTGTGGCACGGTATAGGCTCCCTGTGTTTCAATGTACAAATGCTCCTGCCCGTTTGTATCGGCTACACCCTCAAAAACAAAATCACATTGCGGCCACGCATTATTGGTATCTCCTATTTGAAATGTTCGTGGCGGAATAATCAATTCCCCTTTTTCCCTTGCTACTCTGGGATCGGTAATAACAGATAACGGGTCTATCTCAATTTTTATTTTTTTTACAGCAGCCCTTGCGGCGGCTTCAGTTTCGGCTATTACAAGGGCCACAGGCATGCCAATAAAGTGCACATGATGGTGGGCCAACAATGGTTCATCAGCTATGATGCCGCCTATCTCGTTTTCTCCTGGAATATCTGTTGCTATAAAAATTTTCACCACACCTTCACTTTGAGAAGCTTCGGTAATGTTTAAATTTGTTATGATGCCATGGGCTATTGGCGAACCAAAAGCAGCGGCGAATAGGGTGCCGCCAATAAGCGGCATATCATCCAGATAAATAGATTCGCCCCGGGTATGTGTGTATGAATCAATATTTTTCATGTAGTGTTATTTGCCCCTGTCCCCTAAAGGGATAACTCAATACAACAGGTGGCTATCTTAAAATAAAAAAAATAGTATTGTAACTGCTAATCTATTTGTAACCACGGAAATAATCTTATAAAATGTGCCTTTATTAATTGCTGCAATAATAGGCGCTTGTAGGCTTCCGTTCCCCTTGCATCACTAATTGGCTGCACTTCCGATTGAGCAATAGATATGGCTGTATACACTACATTTTCATCAAGTAGTTTTCCTTTTAAAAAAGCAATTGTATTGGTTAGGAAAGCAGGAATTGGGCCAATGCCTCCGGCAGATAATGCTGCATCTGTTATGGTATTATTTTCAACAGAAATACAGATGGCAGTATTAACACTTGCAATATCAAGATGGGTGCGTTTACAAACTTTTTCAAAATTGAAATGCGTATTACTATCGGGTAGCCTGAACCAGATTTTCTCTATAAATTCTTCAGGACTCTTGACTAATGTTTTATATCCTTTGTACAATTGTCTTAAAGGTAATTCTCTTTTTGTTTGTCCATCGCTAAG
>JAYUTQ010000660.1:0-5439 GCA_043755055.1 Chitinophagaceae bacterium
GGCGGGGGTGGGGCCACCCTTTAAATGGCTTGTTGATTTATCAACGACCGGCTTTGGCTCCTCTCCGCCAGAAAAGGCGGGGGTGAGGCCTGTATTCAAAAACAACTCTTTCAATTGCTGCACCGCCTGCCACACCTGTACCAATAATCCTTGCAACAAACTATCCGCAGCCATTTTTTTATTGCGGTGAAATGCTTCCAGCATACTCAATAACCGGCTAAAAATATCTGAGGGTTTGTGCAAGGGGCTGAACACATAATTACCAATATCGCTGTGGCCTTGTAATTGAAAAAGCGGAATGCGTAGCAGCACTTCGTTAACCATTCTGTATTGTAGGTTTTGCTTTACAGCATCAGCCCAATCGCAGAGTGGGTGTTGTAGAAATGCCTGTACATTTTCGTGGCTTACATCACGGTCGTGGTGTATGGCGAGGTCGGTTTGTATCTGGAAAAAAATTTGGATAAAAGAGAACAGCACACTTTGCTTTAAAGGATATCCCATGGTTACGTTTACATTGCCCAGCTCGGTTGGCAGGGATTGTAAAACGGGTAACAACAGGCCTTCATCGCCGAGGATGAAGGCGATGGATTTGCCCCTGACCCCGCCCCTGTCCCCTAAAGGGGTAACATGAGGGGTATTGCTGAGAGGCACGGTTCTGCTACTTAGCCACTGTGGCAAATACTTGGTTTGTGCTGTGGCGCCCTGTGCAGCTATCACTTCTATGGTTGTGGTTTTAGCAGCGATTTCTTTTAGTAAAGGCAGTTCATTTTTCAGTTGCAACTTGTATAAATTCCTTCGAATAAAATGTCCGGCCTCGTGGAGTTGGTTGGCTACATAATGTTCGTCAATGTCCATCCATAAACTTGCTTTGCCCTGCTGCTGCCAGCTTTGTAACAATGTTTCTTCGGCCTTATTAAATGCATTGAAACCAACAAAGGCGATATGTTGCCAGCCATCTGCAAAGCCTTGTCTGCTTTGCTTTTCGGCGGCCAGTTGGCGGTAGGCCATGCCCAGTGTGGTTAATTGCTGATCCGATAATTTTTGATGAAACAACCGGTAAATAGCCGGCAGCATTTCCCACAGCTCCAGAAACTTTTGCTGCTGCACACTTTTTCTTTCGCTGCTGAAACTGCTCCAGAAATTTGTGAGAAACTGCTTTTGTTCATCGCTTAAAATATCAAAGCTTTTTTCGATGCCCTCAATGTCTTTCAGTTGCTCATACACTTTAGGCACATAGCACAGGTAAGCGTCCAACTCCTGAAAATCCCGTAGCAGAATATCGCCGATATTAAAGAATTTTTCATAGTCCAGCGGTGGCTCGTTCCTTGTTTCCGCCATCACTTCGGCATAAGCATCGTATAGGGTAAATGACTGTACAAAATGGTCGGCCACGGGGTAGATGGATGAACGCTGCACCAGCTCTTCGATGGTAAGCAGCTCTGGTAAAAATGCCGGCGGCTCCAATATTTCCTGCATGTAGCTTTTAAAAAAAACACCCTGCCTACGGTTTGGGAATACAATGGCAGTACGGTGCAGTTGATTACTGAACCGGGTATTAATTTGTTGGGCTACTGTTTTTAAAAATTGCATTGGATGAGAAAATTGGCCTGTGCAAAATAGTTATTTGAAAGGCAGGATTGGATTTCATTTTTTGAACTTCTGTTACATAATGTCACTTGTGTAAAAAGGAAATACCCAAAGTTTCGTCAATGCTATCTCCAAGAAATTCTGTCTAGCCATTGGCAGAAAAACATTACATTTCGACCAATCAAAAACGATAAAGCACCTATGCAAGTATTAAAAAGCATCCAAAACAGGATTTACGAATTACGTGGCGAACGGGTAATGCTGGATTTTGATTTGGCAGCCCTCTACGAAGTGGAAACAAAGGTATTAAACCAGGCAGTAAAACGAAACATCAAACATTTTCCCGAGGATTTTATGTTTCGGCTTACCCTTTTAGAATGGCAGGGTATGCGGTCACAGACTGTGACCGCATCAGAAAGTATTATTTCTTTAAGGTCACAATCTGTGACCGCATACCAAAGCAAAAGAAACACCACGGTAATATGCCTTTACCGAACAAGGCGTGGCCATGCTGAGCGGCATACTCAATAGCGACCGTGCCATCAATATGAACATTGCCATTATGCGGGCCTTTGTAGAAATACGACGCCTCAGTTTACAGCAAATGGACATTAGGGAACAACTAAAACAAATAAAAGATCGCCTTGGCGAACACGATAGCCAACTGAACCAGATATACGATGCCATGGAAAATTTATTAGACGAAAAAGCGGCTGAAAGAAAGTGGGCAGAGAGAGAAAGGATTGGATTCAGGAAGTGAATGCCGCACCTGTTTACCCATCCTCAAACCTCCTCCACCTCACCCCTTAACCCATACAACAAATACCCCTTTACATTTATAAATTGCATTTGCCTCAGCAGGGCCACATATTCCTGCACCTGTCTGTTAAGCTTCTCATCTTTCCCTTCGGTAAACTTAAAATCTATAACGATGGTTGCTTCGTCATTCATTAGCACCATGTCGGGGCGCCGCAGTTCAAGGGTGGTGGTTACAATGTCTCTTTCGCTAATGCGGTACATGGTATTTTTTTGCCATGGGAGCAGCAGCTCGTTTTCCAACACTTTTTCAAGAATGCCTTGCATCTCATTTTTCAGGGCTTCGTTTATCATGCCCTTCATTTGCATTTGTTGTAAAATAATGGGCAGTTCGCCGGGCTGTTGCAGCAGTGATAAGGCATGGTGCAGCAATGTGCCTTTTGTCCTCGGTAGCGAAACAGCGTCTTCTTGTGGCAGCATAGTAGCCGGGCGTATGCTGAGCTGTTGCCGCCAATCCGCATACACAAGCTTGTTAAGTATTATGCCCTGTAATCCAGTATTAGCGGTTGTTCTCGGCAATGGTGCTGCACCAAACAGCAACAGGTTTTCATTAAAAGCTTCAAATACTTTTGGTATGGAGGCATCGCCTGTTTCCTGCGGCTGATGCAATACATCGTAGAGCAAATCGCCGATGGTTTTTATTTTATAATCGCCACTTTTATCTTCTTTTGGTTTGGGAGCAAAGGCTGTGATTTGTTGCCTTGCCCTTGTAGTTGCTACATATAGCATATTCAGCGAATCCATCTGACTTAGCAGTTGTTCTTCAAAATATTCGTAGGCGAAATCGCTTTGGCCTAAATCTTTTTTGTACTTAACCGGCACCACGGGTATTTCGCTAAAGGCTGTGCTTTCGGTTTTTACCCAAAGCCAGTTATTCTTTTTGGCATCAGGTTCCAGGGCCCAGTTGCAAAAAGGTAACAGCAATACTTCAAATGCAAGGCCTTTACTTTTATGTATGGTCATTACTTCCACAGCATTGGCACCACTACTTCCGGGCAGCGATTTCTTTTTACCATCACTATTCCAATAGTTAATAAATGCCTGCAGGCCATCTTCGCCAAAGCGGTTCCACTCCAGCACCACATCCTGAAAAGCCAGCAGGTATGCATGGTCGGCGGGCTGTTGTTGCAGGGCAAAAAGATCTATAAGTTTGTTCACCAAATCCATAACTGGCAAACTTTGCAAGCCGTTCCTATCGTTTATAAAAAGGTGTGGCAACAGGGCTTCGCCCAACCCTTTATTAATGTATTGCTGATGCTGCGAAATACTGCTGCCACTGCGTGTTGCAATGCTTTTAATCAGGAAGGCTTTGCTAAGTGTATCGCTTTCATTTACCAGCCATCGTATGGCGGCAATAATCATTTGTACCGCTTCATTGGCACTTATAAATAATGCCTCGGCACTAATCATATTGTACTGTAATGCTTCGGTTTGCTGCTGGTGTAGCATCAGGGTTTGTATCACCTGCCGGGCCTCATAGTTGCCTCTTGTAAGTATGGTGATGTCTTTGGGTTGATAGCCTTGCTCTTTAATCAGCGATTCAATTGTAAACGGCAATTTTTCCAGCACCTGATCGGTAAAAGAGATTTTGTTTCCATCGTCATCTTCGGCTTCATCTAAAAATTCTATGCTTACCAAACCCTCGTTGGCAGCAGATTCCGGCGTGGATTGAAAGTTATCAGAATATGCATTTTCTATAATGTGGAAATAGCCATTGTCTTCCAGCCGCTGCTGTATAGTTACCGGTGCGGCTTCCATATCGGTGTTAAATTTGGTTTGCAAACGAACCGGAATGGTGGCAAATAAATAGTTGTTGAAAGCAATGATGGGTTTGGCGCTGCGGTAATTTTCCTGCAGTGTATTTTCTTTGGGGCGAAAGCTTTGTAACTGCTTTTTTACTTCGCTCAGCAGTAGCCGCCAGTCACCGCTACGCCAGCGATAGATGGCTTGCTTTACATCGCCTACAATCAGGTTGTACTGGCCTTGGCTCAGTGAGTTTTCCAGCAGGGGTTTAAAATTATCCCATTGAAAAACAGATGTGTCCTGAAACTCATCTATTAAAAAATGCTGGTAGCGGTTGCCCGTTTTTTCAAATATAAAAGCCGCATCATTATCCTGGCTTAGCTGGCGAAGCAGCAGGTGGGTATCGCTAATAAGCAGGGCATTTTTTTCGCTACGGTAATTGGCCAATTCGTTGCTGAAAACCTGCATCAGTTGAAGGGTGTACAGATTTTGCTTAATAGCGGATGCTGTAAAAAAGCTTTCTATATTTTGAGCATAATACTCTGTTAGCTGCCTCATTAAGCCTTGCAGCTGATTACTGATAGCTTCTATACGACTTCTCGTATCGGCTGTTGCTTTTTTAGGAACGGCCACATCGGGATTTTCTAAAAATGCATTTACTCTTGATCCGGCTGCACCGAAATTTTTATTGGCGGCTTTGTAAAAATGATTGATAAAACCAGCCTTACCATAATAGAAATCAGTTACTTCCAACCCATTGTTTTCTACAAGGCTAACACCTGCTTTACCCAGTTTCACCAATTCGTTTTCAAACTGTTTTGTGGCTGCATGTACATGGACTTTTAACTGATGAAATGCAGCCACTCTTTCACTTTCATTCATCGTATTCATAGCCACATCAAACTGCTGGAAACGTTCTTTAAAAAGTTCGCCGGCCAGTTCCATCATATCAGCTTTAAAGTCCCAGCTTTTGCCTTCGCCCAATCTTGCACTTGCCATTTCTACCACCCAGTTGCGGAGGGGTTCGTTGTTGTCTAATAAATTGTACAGCCGAACAGTTAAATCTTCTTTTACCGCATCGGCATTCATTTGTAAAGTAAAGCCTGCATCCAGGCCTATTTCGTAAGCGAACGACCGTACAATTTTTTGTACAAAACTATCAATGGTACTAATGGAGAAGCGGCTGTAATCGTGTAGGATGGAAGCGTAGGTTGCTGCAGCCTGTTGCTGTAAATCCTTTGCAGACAAACCTTCTACGGCTTCCATCAACTTTTGGCCATACATGGTTTGCTC
>JAYUTQ010000661.1:0-2458 GCA_043755055.1 Chitinophagaceae bacterium
TTTGTACGCAACGCATCTAGTAGGGTGGCCTCGAAAGAAAAGCGTAAAGAAAATTATGCTCGAAGCCGTTAAGAAGCCGGCGCTGTTTGAGCCGGCAGATTCTATGAATAGGATGACTTTTACGGCGAGTTCGCCGGATTTAGGCTTTGAGCATTTTTTTTAGCTTTTATTTCGGAGCCTTGATTTTTTTTGTTTCTTTTTTTTATCAAGAAAAACAAGAAAAAACATCGATTATATACGTGTTGCTCTAGGAATGCGTTCAAAATACCTAATCCTATTATTTTTTTTTTGAAAGTCAAGAGCGGTTTCATAGTAGCAATAAGTTGAAAGGAGCGTCGCAACTTCAGCTTCATCAGGGCCCGTTTACGTTGGTTACACATAAAACAAACCATGAAAATTGCTAAGAAGTGGCCTCACCCCCGTCCCCTCTCCTTGCGGAGAGGGGTGACTCTCGACAATATTCAATATAAAATTTATGCTTGTGGAGTATTCATTCACAAAGCCATCCTGAAAGAACTTTTTCCGCTTAGCGTGGAATATTTACTAACAAAGACCGGAAACCATTCCTGTAATTGCAACATTGCTTAACATAGCCTTCAGTTACCTTCGGGCAGATGAAAATTTGTATTCGATTTCTTTTATTGTTAATTATTTCCAGCCAAAATGTTTTTGCCCAAAAAACAGACAATAAAAATGCTTTAGGCATTATTACCGGCAATGCCATGGATAACGAAACTGGCAAAGGGCTTTCTTTTACAAGCGTATCTGTGAGCCTTATGAACGACTCTGCTTTCAGGCGTTCGATGGTTACAGGAACAGATGGTGGTTTTGAAATAACTGCCTTGCCTTTTGGTTATTACCGGATTGTGCTGAGCCTAACAGGCTACCAAATGGTTACCATCGATAGTATAAACATACGTGCCGAACGCTACGACTTTAATATTGGCGACATTAAACTGAGCAATAAAAATGACGCTCTGATGGATGTAGTTGTGTACGCCGAAAAACCATTGATAGAAAATAAGGATGGTAAAATTGTGTACAATGTTGGCGAATCGGCCTTAACGGCTGGTAGCAATACTGCCGAAATATTGCGCAACATGCCGCTTGTAAGCAACGATCCAAACGGTAAACTTTTATTGAAAGGCAAAGAACCCAAAATTTTAATAGACGATAAACCTGTGGACCTGAACGCACAGCAACTTAGCGACCTGCTCGAAAGCTTGCCCGGCGGCTCCATCGACAGAATAGAACTAATGGCCAACCCGCCGGCACAGTACGCTTCGGAGCAAGGTGGTGTTATAAATATTGTTACCAAAAAAGGCCGAATCGGCATGACGGGAAAAGTAACACTAGGCATTGGTACCCGTGGCGAAGGCAATCTAAATGGCAATGTGAGCTACCGGAATAAAAAAGTAAGCATTAATGCTGCTGCTGGCATGGCAGCAAGCCAGCTAACAGGCACAAACTATAGTTACCGCCAAAATATTTATGCCGATAGCACCAATAAATTTAATACCGATGGACAAAGCAAAAACAGAAGTGCCAGACCCAATATTCGCTTTCAGGTAGATTACGATGCTACTAAACAATGGCAATACAGCATGGTGGTGCAGGCCAATAGCAACCATTTTGATAATAATGGTTTTACCGAATACAGCAATATTAATCGCTACGATATACTATACAAACTAAGTAACCGAAGCAACGGAACAAGTGGCAATAACATCAACCTGAACCTACAGCCATCCATGGTTTGGAAAAGCAAAAAGCCCGGCGAAGTATTGAGAATTATAGGTGGCTATTCTTACGGAAAATTTAATAACGATCGGGATTATTTTCAACAATTTTTGTTTGCGGATTCACGCATGCCCACTGGTGTGGACAGTACCCAAAACCAGCAAGGCCGCAATGGTGTAAATAGTTATTCGCTACGTATAAACTATGATAAACCATTGGCTATTAAGGGCTGGAGTTTTAGCACCGGCGCTACATGGAATGGCAATAACAACCATAATGTATTAACCACTTCCTTTCTTAAAAAACCTGATAATACACTTGTAGTAAATAACCTGCTCAGCACCGATTTCAGGTTTGTACAAAACATTTTTACTGTACGGGCGGGGCTTACCATTTCATTAAAACAAAGGCTGAAAATAATAGCCAACCTGCAGGCAGAGGAAACCGATTTTGCATTTACCTATAAAACCAATTTTACCAACAGCAAAAACAGTTATTGGAACCTGCTGCCATCGCTAACACTGCGGCAGGATTTTAAAAACAATAAAAATGTGAGCCTTATATACCGCAAGTCTATTCGCAGGCCCGGCATTGGCGAACTAAACCCTGCTATAGATTATAACGACCCGTACAATTTACGTTTTGGCAACCCCGTTCTCAACCCTTCTGTGGCCGATAATTTCGACCTGAATTATACACTTACCAAGGGCAAATATTA
>JAYUTQ010000662.1:0-5421 GCA_043755055.1 Chitinophagaceae bacterium
GTACGTGATTAATGCATCGAGGCCCGCACATTCGTCCACCTCGTTAAAATGTGGTAAAGCCTTACCGGCATATAATTCCCGGCCGTTTGTAGAAAATGCTGGCGGCCGTTCGGTATTGTTCAATAAGCCTTCCACCAAATCACTTGCAGCACAAATATCTTTTAGCCCCTGCTGGTATTGAATGCCAATAGTAGCACAGCCAAAATCATCGGCCATCCGCAGCGCTGCGATATACATTTTACATTGTTCCAACGTTTGCTCATTGGTCAATTCTGTTATCGGGTTGCTGCCCCAATTAAATTGCATACCCCTTGCTAACAGCCAATCGAGTATTGCAATGGCTTCAGCATCTGTTACCTGTAGCATGGCTGCATACAATGCACTCTGGCTAAGCCGCTCTTTAAATATGCCGGTTGCATGTAATGTGTCGTCGGGGATAATGGCATTGTACATACCCATACAACCCTCGTCGAATACGCCCATGATGGCTTTGTTTTTGCGAAACGCTTTTGCAAAATCCCTTCCTGTTGTTTCATCTGCCACAGGAATTTTTACGAGGTCAAAACTTTTTATATGGCTTTGGTTGTGTTTAATAAAGCCTGTTTGCAGCCATTCCTGTATGCTGTTTTCAAAAAAGGCATCGTCAAAATTTTCGCTCCAAATGGAACTGTAGTTAACGGCTGCTTTGGTAAGCGAACCGTTTAGGTTTAGTAAGCCAACAAGGCCGGGCCATTGGCCACTCCAGTTGGCCACGGTAAGTATTGGCCCCTTGTGTGTGGTAAGCCCGGCCAATACATGATGGCTATATTGCCATAGGCTTTCTGCTACTATGAGCCGGGCATTTTCATCAATGCCGGCAAACACTTCCATACCCATTTTTTGAGAGTCGATGAGGCCGTGTTTTTTAACGGCGTCATATGCATGTGCCCTTTTAATGGTGTAGCCAAATTTTGCAAACGTAGCGGTCAGTTTTGTTTCCATTTCCTCCTGTGCAGCCCAGCAGGTTTGGTTAGCAGCAATGCGAAGGTCGCCGGAGGCAACAAGGACGATTTCTTTAGAAGTGTTTGACATGATGATATTTTTATAATTTTTTTTGAACACGGATGAGTGGAATTTAAGGAATGGGACGGATTTCATTTATATCTAACACCAATTGCGTAAATCGCAACATATACATTATCTGCTTACAGGGTCGGCACAGCCTACAGAATAAATTGTACGAAGCGAAACGCGTCGTACAGCCATGATGCCATAAAAAACAACTGCTGGTTTCATAAAAAACTACTCCACTTTTCTTTTCAATTTGGTAATGATAATACCTGCTAAAAAAATTGTTAATGTACCCACTACGATAATCATGTTTTTATGCAAGGCTATTTTTAAGTACGCATAATCTGCCGGAATTTTGTTAGAAAACGTGAACCATACAATTACCACTACGCCAATAATAACAGCAATCAATGCTTCGTGGCTTTTTGTTTTTTTGCTGATAAGCCCCAGCAGAAAAAGACCCAACATACCGCCTGCAAATATGCCCGACAACTCCCACCAAATATCCAAAATACTTTTAATACCAATCATGGCAAGGCCGGTGCACAGGCCTATCATTCCAAAAGCTACGGTAGAAATATAGAGCATGGAAAACTCCTTTTTTTCGGTAGCAGTTTTATTAAAATAACGTTTGTAAATGTCTTTGGTAAAAACCGTGGCCGAAGCATTCATGCCACTACTGATGGTGCTCATGGCAGCCGATAGAATAGCAGCCACAATGAGGCCAAGAAAGACTGTTGGTACTTTACGCACCATAAAATGTGGCATCACTTTATCAGCATAATCGGCTGGTTGTAACTGCGCAACAAACTGTGTAATCTCTGCCGGATATGCAGTGCTACCAAGCTTTTCCAGAGCCACAGCATGTTTAAGCTACCCAGCCAAAGCAGGGTTTAACTGATAGTAACTAAACAAAGCCGAGCCAATAATAAAGAACAGCAATGAAGCTGGCACATACAGTACCACACAAAACCAGATGGATTTTTTGGCCTGCTTTTCTGAAGTGGCAGTATGGTATCGCTGCACATAATTCTGGTCCATGCCAAAATTATTGAGGTTGATAAAAAAGCCATACAGCAGCACCACCCAAAAACTACTTTCTTTAAAATTAAATGCCAAGGTGCCAAGGCTGAATTTGTTATTATCGTTAGCCACCTGATACACCTGTTTTATCCCTCCGGGAATTTCACGGATGATGAGAAAGAGAATGAGTAAAGCACCCAATGTTTTTAAAATACCCTGTACCACTTCGGTCCAGATAACGGCTTCCATACCGCCGAGTACGGTGTAAAGAATAATGCAGAGGCCCATTACAATCATGATGGAAGCCATGGAGAAGCCTGTGAGTGCATGAAGGGTTAATGCCATTCCAAAAAAGATAGAACCCATTCTTGCAAACTGCGTTAGCAAAAAACACACAACTGCATACGTTCTGGCCCATGGTCCAAACCTTTTCTCAAGATTGGTATAAGCAGATACTTCGCCGGTATTGCGATAAAAGGACACAAAATATTTAGCCGCTACCCATGCAGCAAATGGCATAGAAATGCTGAATACAAAAGCATTCCAGTTGCTGCCAAAGGCCTTGCCCGGCACACCCAAAAATGTATTGCTGCTTAAAAATGTAGCGTAGATAGACAGCCCTATCGCCCAGCCCGGAATGGAACCCGAGGCCTTTGTAAATTGCTCTGAAGTTTTGTTTTTCTTAGAAAAATAAAATCCGATGTACACCATTGCCACGAGGTACAAGATGATGATGGCAATATCTAATAATGGCAGATTACTCATAAATGGCGAACAAAATCGTTGTGGCTTTTACTATTTTAAATACATGTATTGGCCGGCAATAAAGATGGTACAAATGCCAAACGAAAAACATAAACCATTTTACTTTTTTGCGGTACTATATTACTATCATATAAACTGAGAAGTGCTTCTTACTATTTCAAAAAATAATGGCCCTTAAAAACGCTGGTTTAATAGCATAACTATCCCAATTCGTGGTATCATTTACACGCAGCTCATTTTAAAACCTCCCTACTGGCAACTCGCATCATCCAAATAAAATTTGGCATAGAAATGAAAGTAATTTTTACGTCCACATTAAGTGGATTATTTAATCATCTAAAATTAAAAACCATGAACAATCAGTTAATTGACGACAACGAGGATTTTGAGGCCACCGATGCGGAAGGATATGAAGGTGATGATACAATGCCCGACAACCCGGATGAAACAGAAGAAACGGCTGTTGTAAATGAGCAGGATAATGACGTTCTAAATGATGAAGGTTACAATCAGTCAACTTTTTCAGCGGAAAATGAAGATGATCTTGAGGTTTCTGAAAACCCGGGAGGTGACAGCCAGCCTCCGGAAATAGAAATTGACCCTGAAACACCAGTTGTTGAGCAGCCCACTATGAGTAACTGAGTGACGGGTGGTTACCGGATAGCGGAAAGTGTGGAATGTTGATTTCATTCTTTCCGCTTTTTTTTGCGATTACTATTCTGTGATTTTCTTTAAATGATATACGAACCCAAGGCTTCAGCTTTGGTCTTTACCATTAGTTCCCAAGGCTAAAGCCTTGGGCTAGTAAATAGGCAGACAGGACAGTGTAAATGATTATGAAAACACTTTAAAGCTTTTGAAGTTAAAAGCTAAACTGGTGGCAAATGCCGCCCAATGATATACACCTGAACGGAGTCCCGGAATTAAACCGGGGTAAACTGTCCGCCAATGTCGGTACAATGAAATTCTACAACTGATAAACCTCCGCAAAAAGCGGGGCAAGCAAAAGTCCTTCTACTCCAAACACATCACTCATCACTCATTACTCTTCCCCTTACTCCTCACTCACTTTCATCCCAGCCTTCTGCTTTGCCCCCGGCCATTGCTGATTTACAATTTCCTTCAACTTCAATTTCCTTGGGTTAATTTTTACATATTTTAACCGCTGCCGCCGCCAGGTGTATACAATATGCACCATCTCATCTTTCGATTGTATAACAGATGGATACGAGTATTGGCTGATGGGCGAATCTTCGAGAATCAGTGCGGCAAACCATTTTTTTCCATCTTTCGAAATGGCAACATTTAGTGGCGTACGTGGCCCCTTTCCTTTTACCCATGTGCTGTCGGGTAACAAATGGTTATACACCAGCAGTTGCCGGCCATCTTTTAGTGTAACAGCATCGGTTCCGGAATTATTATTTGGTAATGCAGACGCTTGTAATGCTGTCCATGTTTTTCCATCATCATAACTCCAGCTCTCATTGAGGGTATGGTTCCTGCTCCGGCAAAGAATTTGCAGGCTGCCATCTTTATGTTTTAAGATACTTGGCTGTATAGCCATTAAAGTTTTGCCATCATTAATGTCGGCACTTTTAGTCCATGTTTTACCCCAATCAGTTGTGTATTCCATTACCGCTCTCCAGCCTCCCACCTCACGGCTTGAAGGGCAAACCAACACTCCGTTTATCAGTTCCGGCTTGTTTTTTATGGGGCCTAAAAACCCATTTGGCAAAGCTTCTCTTTTGCTCCATGTGTAGCCGTTGTCTTTGCTGCGTATCATCCAGCCTGTCCACCCGGCTACGTTGGGGCCTATCTTATAAAACAAGAGCAATTCGCCACCGGGCACCTGATACAACACAGGATTGTAACAAGGGTAACGAAGGGTATCATTGATAATTCCATCAGCCACTTTAGTTGGTGCAGTCCACTTGTTTTTCACCAGGTGAGACGTCCAGATGCACACATCTTTATTGCCCTCTTTGGTGCCGCCAAACCATGAAGCAATTAAGCCTTCCGGCGATTCGGCAATTGTAGCAGCATGGCACTCCGGAAAGGATGCCGTATCGTAAATAAACTCATTTGCACGTGCACTCTTCTGGACACCTCAAATATGATTATATGATTCAACAGATCAGATTTTCAAACAAGGTGCAAAATTCTATCAAAATGTACGCATTTTTTTTAAGTTAATTGTAATGTCCTAATGTTGCTGCATCAGATTCAGTGTTCAATCAGTCTATCGATTTAGTATTGCAACACGCTAGAAGCTTCCCAGTAATAAAGCCTCAGAGCGCACAGTTGCCGATTCCAGTATATATCTAGCAAGTTGCAACAGGATGTTGCTAAACAGAACCACGATCTTCAAACTCGAGGAATCTAATCTGGGCTTGGACCTCTGGGCTCATAGATCAATGCGCTAACTTAATGATACACAGTTATGACAATTTGATGTCAATTTCAATTGTCAAGTTATGACAATTTGATGACAATTTCAATTGTCAAGTTATGACAATTTGATGACAATTTCAATTGTCAAGTTATGACAATTTGATGACAATTTCAATTGTCAAGTTATGACAA
>JAYUTQ010000663.1:0-2455 GCA_043755055.1 Chitinophagaceae bacterium
TTTCTTCTTTTTTCTTTAGTAAATCGTTCGTCTTGGTTATCTGTCCGGCCTGCTGTTCCCGGTACTGGCGGTAATTTTTTAAATAAGCAATTCTCTTAAGTGCATCATTAAATGTAGCAGCAGAAAAAAGGAAGTTGAGAAAATCGTAATTGCTCCTGTTTTTATAAGCGTACACAATGCTTTTGGCGTATTGTGCTTTTAAGGTGTCCAACTCCTTTTTCAGGGTATCTATTTCACGGTAATTGCGGATGATGTCTTTTTCTATAAAGTACACTTCGCCCTTTATGTTTTCTATAATTTGGTTTCTGGCCTCTATTTTTCGGCTCAGTTGTAAGCGGTATCGGATGGTTTCTTTTTTGTCGTTTCCTGTTTTAGCCAGGTTGGCCCGTATTTCCTCAATCTCACGGCTTAGTTCCTGGGTTTTTCTTTGTAATTCTTCCTTAGTAGGTTGTTGGGCAATGCCTGTTGCCGAAAAAAGTACAATTGAAATAATAAAAAGAAATTGCTTCATTGGTTATTGGGTTTCAGATACAAGAACGTGATTATTGCCCCGCTATTATTTCACTGTGTAACCTTTTGGTATCGTAAACGGAAAAGTTTGCGGTTCGTTGAAAGTGTACTGCTTAAAATTAAGATGAATATCCAACCTTGACTTTTCGGTAACGGTTATATTCCTGTCTGCGGAAAAAAGCTTTCCATTTTTGTTTTCATATTCGCTGAATGTAATGTCGCAGGTGCGGTTTCGGGTAAAATCCACATCGTCCAGTTTACTATGTAGAATATTATTGGAGGCTGTATCCACCGTTATCAGGTGTTTAAATAAATCGCCGATGCTTAGTGCTTGTAGCTTATCATCATAATATTTGTACGACACAATATTTTCGGCAAAAAAGATAGGATTACCAAGTATCAAATCCTGCAACGTATTGAAATCAAAAGGTAGTTTGGTTACTTCCTGCAAATAGGCAATGGACCTGTATTTAATTTCCTTATCCTGCTTGTTCAGGATTTTTACACTGTCTTTTGTGGCCAAAATCCGGAGGCCTTCAAAATCGATTCCCAACACTTTTTTAGTAAGCGAAACCCAAATAACACTGTCTTTTCTCATACGGATGCCCACGTTAAAATTGTTGTTGTCGCCACTGTTATCATCATAATCAGCTTTTATTTTTGTGGCAGAAAACCATTCGTAATTTACACGATTGGTGTGTATTTTTTTAAGAATACCCAATTTTAAAGCTACTGAATCCACCTTGGGTACCGTACTGATGATCACTGCAGTAGCGGTATCTTTTATGCCAATAGCCGTATTAATTTTCTTAGTACTTCTGCAGGAAGCAAGGGCAATAAGAACAGCTGCAAAAAATATAAGTGACTGTAATCTTTTCATTTTTTAATTTTTACCTGTGTGACCAAAACCGCCTTCGCCACGGTGCGTATCAGAAAATTCTGATTTTTCTTCCCAAACAATCATCTCTACCTTCTGAAATACCAGCTGTGCTATCCTGTCGCCGGGATGGATGGTTTGCGGTTCATTTGAAAGATTGACCAATATTACTTTTAGTTCGCCACGGTAATCGCTGTCGATAGTACCGGGAGAATTAAGGCATGTAAGACCTTGTTTAATAGCCAAACCGCTGCGGGGCCGCATTTGTGCTTCGTAACCAATAGGTATTTCTATAAAAATACCGGTAGGCACCATAAATCGTTCTAAAGAGTTCAGCACCAAAGGTTCTGTAAGCCAGGCTCTAATATCCAAACCCGATGAACCGGGTGTAGCATAAGCCGGCATTGCATTATCAGAAACATTTCTAATCCCAATCGTTATATCTGCCATATAGGTAAAAATAAGGTTTGATGAAAAGCAATTGCTGTTAACATTGCCAAAATGGTTTTATTTTTTTTGAAGTAAAACAGTGGCATAGGCCACTAGTCCCTCTTCTCTTCCCACAAAACCCATTCTTTCGGTAGTGGTAGCTTTAATGGAAACATCGCTAATATCCACTTTTAAAATACCGGCAATAACAGCCTGCATCTCAGATACGTAAGGCTTAATTTTTGGCAACTCCAAACATAGAGAGGCATCAACATTTACCAAAGCATAGCCTTTACTGCTAATAAGATCATAGCTGCGTTGCAATAAAATCTTGCTGTCTATATTTTTGAACTCCGAAGCTGTATCTGGAAAATGCGTTCCAATGTCGCCTAATGCCAAAGCACCAAGCAGGGCATCGCATATAGCATGTAAAATTACATCGGCATCACTGTGGCCCAAAGCACCTTTACTGTGTGGAATTTTTACACCACCCAACCAAAGGTCACGGCCCGTAACCAATTGATGAAAATCTATACCAGAACCTATTCTATACATAAAAAGAAATTTGGTAGAAAACGAAAGCGGCGAAGGTAAAACCTTCGCCGCTTTAATATGAATGTAAAAACGTACTAATTATTT
>JAYUTQ010000664.1:0-2455 GCA_043755055.1 Chitinophagaceae bacterium
CGTATATAATCCTGCTGGTTTTCAAAAGCACGTTTCTGCATTTCTATGCGAATGGCTTTTTCCTGCTCGTAATAGCTGTAGTTGCCAATGTACATGTGGAGCTGCTTTTGGTACAGTTCCACAATGCGGTTCACCATCCTGTCGAGGAAAAATTTATCGTGGCTTACAATTACTACGCTGCCTTTGTAATTCAGCAGGTATTTTTCAAGCCATTCTATACTTGGTAAATCCAGGTGGTTCGTAGGTTCATCCAGTAGCAGTACGTCGGGGCTTTGTAAAATCATTTTTGCCAATAACACCCGCATACGCCAGCCACCACTAAATTGTTTGTAAGGTTTGGACAGATCGTTGTCGGCAAAGCCAAGGCCATGCAGTACTTCTTCAGCCTTGTATTGTATGTCAAAACCGTCGTTGATCTCAATTTCATGCAGCACATCCATATAGCGGTTCAGCAGCTTTTCGTCCTCCTTTGTTTCCAGCAGTTTTTCAAGTTCTGCTTGTTCTCTTTGTAAAGCCATCACTTTTTCAAACGCTTCCATGGCCACTTCGGTAATGCTGCTGTTGGTATCAAAGCTTAACAAATCCTGGTGTAGGTAACCAATGGTAGTATCACGGCTTTTCTCTACCGAACCTACACTTGGGCTGTACTGGCCAACCAGCACTTTTAAAAGTGTAGATTTTCCGGTCCCGTTATAACCTATCAAACCAATCCGTTCTCCCGGGTTCAGGTGCCAGGTGGCGCCTTCCACAATTACACGGGCCCCAAATTCGAACGTCACATTATTCATTCCTAACAGCATAATCTTAGTATTTTCTTTGCCCTTTGAGCAATATTCTGGTGTAAAAATTGGTGCGAAACTAAGTATCGGTAAGCAGTTACAATTCAATAAAAATTGAACAGGTGTTTATTGGACTCCTATTGTACGCTGTTTGTGTAAAAAAGAAGTCGGCATTTCTAAAGAATCCCTTTGCATTTGGCAGCACCGCACCTGCAAGGCAACTTACCATCGTGGTGGGTTTCGCCGTAATTACAGCTCAGTTCCTCTCCGGCTATAATTTCCCGAAGGGTATAAAACTCTACAAACGGAAACCTTACCCGCATATAACAATTGGGGCCGCAGCTATGATTAATGTACCGCAAAGCATTGGGGTTCACCGAACCATCAAGGGCTTTTCCATTGCCAAATTCTACCATGGCCACCCGTATGGTAGCAGCAGCACGTTTCCGTGCTTCTTTTAGCGAAATAATTTCGCCACCAAGGTTGCCGATTTTTTTCCGTGCCGGAATATTTTCTGCTGCAAAAGCACCTTTGCCCTCAATACTGCTTTTTGCATTTCGGATATAAAAATTTATCCCATTTTCAAGTCGTTTTTTAATCATAGCAGCCACAAATGTTGCGCAAATATCATTCGTAAACAAAGCCCAATTATCAATGACTTATTGACGATTGACCCAATGACCTATTGACTGCTTCAAAGCCCCTTTCGCCTATATTTGCCCCCATGATTTACCGCAGCAAAGCACCTTTACGCATTGGCCTGGCCGGTGGCGGAACCGATGTTAGCCCCTACAGCGACGAGTACGGCGGCGCCATTATGAATGCCACCATCAACCTGTATGCCCATGCTTCCATTGAACCAATTGCCGAAAACGGCATCATTCTGGATTCATTAGATCAGCAAAAAGAACTGCGGTACGATTGGACAAACCATTTACACACCAACGGCACTTTGGACCTGCTGAAAGGTGTGTACAACCGCATTCAAAAAGATTACGGCGTACCTATGACGCCTTTTAAACTCAGCACTTTTGTGGATGCTCCGGCTGGCAGCGGCCTCGGCACAAGCAGCACATTGGTGGTAGCCATTATCGGTGCATTTGTAGAAATGCTAAAACTGCCCCTCGGCGATTACGATATTGCCCACTATGCCTACCAGATAGAAAGGGAAGATTTGCAATTGGCCGGTGGCAAACAAGACCAATACGCAGCCACTTTTGGCGGAATGAATTTCATGGAATTTTTAAAAGATGATAATGTAATTGTAAACCCGTTACGCATCCGCAGCGAATACCTACATGAGCTGGAACACAATCTGGTTCTGTATTTTACCAGCACCAGCCGCGAAAGTGCCACGATTATAAAAGAGCAACAAAAGAACGTAACCAATAAAAATGCCGGCAGTATAGAAGCCATGCACCAGCTTAAAGAGCAGGCCCGTATGATGAAGGAAGCCCTGCTGAAAGGTCGCCTTCATGAGATTGGTGAAATACTCGATTTTGGCTTTCAGCAAAAGCGGCTGATGGCGGCCAATATCAGCAACCAAAGCATTGAAGCTATTTACGACGCAGCCAAAGCAGCCGGAGCAAGCGGCGGTAAAATAAGTGGTGCCGGTGGTGGTGGATTTATGTTTTTTTATTGCCCTGCCAATACCCGATATAGCGTTATTAATGCCC
>JAYUTQ010000665.1:0-2455 GCA_043755055.1 Chitinophagaceae bacterium
CTATTTTTTCGGCTACTACCGTATCAAAAGTGCCAATAATTTGTGCGGCTAAAATACCAGCATTCTTTGCAGCATTCAATGCTACAGTTGCTACCGGTACGCCGTTTGGCATTTGTAAAATGGATAAAACAGAATCCCAGCCATCAATAGAATTAGAAGATTTGATAGGTACACCAATAACCGGAAGGGTGGTAATACTAGCAACCATACCGGGCAAATGTGCAGCTCCGCCTGCTCCGGCAATAATTACTTTAAGCCCACGGCTAACCGCGGTTTCGGCATACGCCATCATGCGGTGTGGTGTGCGGTGGGCACTAACGATGGTGAGTTCGTAAGCCACACCCAGTTCTTTAAGCACATCGGCCGCCTGTTGCATAATCGGCAGGTCGCTATCGCTGCCCATAATGATTCCTATCATAATGAAATTATTGAGTTGTCTAATCTTCCAATTGAATGTTTTGGAGTCGGTTGAAATGTTTGGTATTGTTCGTAACCGAAATATAGTTGTTAGCAATGGCTATTGCCCCGATTAATAAATCAAAATCAGAAATGATCTGGCCAGTTTCTTTTAATCTTACTTTTTCATTTGAAAAAACATCGAAAGCTGAACCTATTGTTCTCACATTAAGCAATACAAAGGCATCGATTTTAATCCTATTATTAATTTTATCTCTGCTTGAGGCGGCTCCGTATATAAGTTCAAGTACAGTAATTTCTGAAATAATACAATTGTCTAATCCAGCAATTATAGCTTTATCAGCTACTCCATGCTTTCCTCCCATGAAATGTATGCAGGCATTTGTATCAAGTAAATAGGCCATTAGTTATCGATAGTTTTAACATCACTACTCGTTCTTGAAGATTCTATTTCAGTAATTAAATCTTCTGGTGTTGTATCAAAATTGAAACTTCCAAACAGTGACCTGAACGCATTTTCTTTTTCTTCTTTTGTTTGATGACCAACAGGTTTATTTATTTTTTCAATGACTTTTGAACGGGATTCAGGAGGAAGGGCATTGATAATATTTGCATATAGGTCAATCAATTTGTCATCTACAGTAATCGTTTCCATAACATTTATTTTACCCAAAATTAAATCTTTTAATTCACCAGCGAACCCGTTAAAAACTGCAAGGCTACTTCATCCATTTTCATGGTATAGAGGGCGTTTATAAGATTGGTATTGGTAGCTACAAGGCTTAGCTGTACCTGCCGCAGATCTACCAAAGTAATGGCGGCACGGCGAAAACGCTCCATGGCTATATTGCTGTTTTCTTTTATCAGCGCCAGATTTTCCTGCTGCAGGGCATACTGGCGTTTGGCATTATCGTATTCGTTGTAAGCATTTACCAGCGTTGTTTGTAAGCTGTTTCGCAGGTTTTCATTTTGTGTTTTTTGGGTTTTGAGTTGTATATCATTTACCTGCAATTGCCTTTTTACTATACCACCTTGAAACAATGGCAGTGTTACCGTAAACCCTGCCTGTGGCCCATAGTTTTGGTTAAGCAAAGTAAAGCCGGCACTGTTATTACTGCGGCCAAAGTTGGCACCGGCATTCAGGCTTATTACCGGATATAATTGGCTTTTTATTTCCTTGTACAAATCCATAATCACAATTTCCTGCCTTTTGGCAGCCAGTATTTGTGGGTTTAATGAATCAATGTTTTGCAGGGCAATATTCTTTGCCGGCAAGGTTACAGTTTCGGCAGAATCGTTTACAGCAAAAGCCATATCCGGATTTCTGGAAAGTAAGTTATTGAGTGTGGTTTTCGAAGCCAGAATATTGTTTTCCAGTTGGATGATGGTATTGCGTTGGTCGTTCAGATCCACCTGGCTTTGCAGGAAATCGTTTTTGGCTGCGGTGCCTATTTCAAAACGTGCCTTTGAAAGTTTTACCCTTTCTTCAAACAACACCAGCGTTTCTTTTAATGCCGACAGTTGCTGTTGTAACCTTGCTATATTGTAATAATTGGTAATTACATTAAACACCGTTTGGTTACCCTGCTGCCTTAGGTTTAGCTCTCCGATGGATTGTTCAGTTTCAAGGCGGTGTTTAGCATTCACAACTCTGTAGCCATTAAAAATCCGCCAGGAACCCAATACACTTGCATTCAAATTTCGGTTGGTGGCGCCGTTCCTTTTAATGGTAGTGCCATTGGTAAGGTTTTGTTGTAAGTTAGTCAGGCTATAGGTATATCCAAGGTTAGCATTTACGGTGGGTAACCTACCGGCCAAAGCCCAGTTATTATTGATGGTGGCTATCTCTGCATCGTTTTTTGCCACTTCTATATCGTAGCTGTTTTGCATGGCTTGCTTTATGGCTTCATCAAGCGTAAGTACAGGCTGGGCCACACTTAGCAAGGTAAAAAACAGGTACTGAGCCGTAAAAAGTTTTATTATCTTTTGCTTCATTTGTTGCTGATTTATTTTATAAAACAGGGCTGCAGATGATAGT
>JAYUTQ010000666.1:0-5418 GCA_043755055.1 Chitinophagaceae bacterium
ATAATAGCGTAATAAAGAGCATATTACCGCTGCATAGTTTTGTATCGTAAAAAAAACGTTGATTTCAATAGCAATTATTAATCATCATATTTGAGGCAAGGATAAAACCCGCCTGATTGTTGTGGTTGTTAAAACATTGAATCTCAATTATAAAAATTTACAAAACAAAAAAAATGAAAAATGTAATCTTCCTGCTATTAGCAGTATCCGCTTCTTTTACCGGTTTTTCGCAAAAAGACAAAGGCAATACGAAAAGCAAAAAAGCCAACACTCTTGAAATGGCCAATTATGCCTGCTCCAAACATCCAAATGTGGTAAGCAACACCGCTGGAAAGTGCAGCAAATGTGGTAAAAATTTAAACCGCTCTAAAAAAGAGCAAATGAAAATGGATGCGGTAAAAGGTTATGCCTGCCCCATGCACCCAACAGAAATGAGTAATAAACAAGGCAAGTGTACCATTTGCAATATGGACATGACTGCAACTACCGATACAGCGACTATGTATGCCTGCAAAATGCATCCAAATGTAGTTAGCAATGAAAAAGGAATGTGTGCCAAGTGCGGTAATAATTTGAATCTTTCCTCAAAAGAGCAAATGAAAAAGGATGTAATGAAAGCATATACCTGCCCTATGCACCCCAACGAAAAAAATAGTAAAGCAGGAAAATGCACCCAATGTGGTATGGATTTAACATCGGCCAAAGGCAAAAAAGTATAATTACCACAGTTACTACCATCAATTCGTTTTAAAAAAATGATACATGGCCTTTACCAAAAGGTAAGGGCCATTTTTATGTAAAAAAATTACTATGACACATACCTATAAACTTACCGGCATGACCTGTGGCAGTTGCGAAGCAAAAGTAAAAAGCAGCCTGCTGATGGTTCCTAACGTAACCGATGTAGCTGTATCAAAAGAAAATCAAACAGCTACCATAACTATGGAAAAGCATGTGCCGCTTAGCATTATGCAGCAAGCATTAGATAAAAAATATGCTATAGCAGCCATGGAGCATAACGAAACGGCGGAGCAGGCAAAAAGCTGGTTTTCAACCTACAAGCCCATCCTTGTTATTTTTTTATACCTCACCACACTAGCCATTATTGCCGGTACCGGCACTCATCATTTTAATTGGATGAAAGCGATGAACCTTTTTATGGCGGGTTTCTTTTTAACCTTCTCCTTTTTTAAAATGCTGGATTTAAAAGGGTTTGCAGAAAGCTATGCGATGTACGATGTTGTGGCAAAAAAATTCCCGGTATGGGGTTATATCTATGCTTTTATAGAGCTTGGCCTTGGTATTGCCTTTGCCACAAATTTTGAACCGGTGCTTACCAATATTGTAACCTTGGTAGTAATGAGCATTAGCATCATTGGTGTTTTACAAAGTATGCTTAAAAAGCAAAAAATTAAATGTGCCTGTCTTGGTGCCGTTTTTAACCTGCCTATGAGTACCGTAACCATTATTGAGGATGCACTAATGATAGCGATGAGTGCGGTTATGCTGCTAACGATTTTGTAAATATTAACTATTGTAAATTTAATCCTCTCGTATTTAAAGAAACAAATCTAAATTTGTCTGTTGAAAAAAATTATCCTCATATCATTACTGACAGTTTATAGTATTGCTACCATGGGTGCCACTGTGCATTTACACTTTTGCATGAACCGATTTGTGGGCTGGAGTTTTTTTGAGGAAAAAGATGCCATATGCGGTAAGTGCGGTATGGAAGAGCAGGATAAAGAAGGCTGCTGCAAGGATGAACACCAGCATTTCAAACTAGACACCGACCACCAGAAAAGTGATGTGGCCACCTTGCTGCATTATAAGTTAACACCTCAAATTGCCTCCGTTTTTTCAGCTTATCATTTTCCTCTTTATACAAATAATGCAGTACTTCATCCTGCATCACATGCACCGCCTGACATCCAAAAACAAAGGCTACATGTGCTCAATTGTGTTTTTCTAATATAATTTATTGGTGAATTTAAAAATGTGCCGTAGCTACAAACGTTGCGGTTATATATGCCTTACCCAATAAATTATTTTACGTAAAAACAACAATAATGAAATCAATTATTTTAATGGCCTTTTCTGTAATCATATCTGTTACAGCGGCCCAGGCGCAAATAAAAAATGCCAAAACCAAAACTGTAAAAGTTAATGGTAACTGTGGCATGTGCGAAACAAATATCGAGAAAGCTGCCAATAAAAAGAACATCTCAAAAGCAAGTTGGAATGAAGATACCAAGATGGCTACCATTACCTACGATAGTAAAAAAACAACACTTAATGCTGTATTAAAAAACATTGCTAATGCCGGCTACGATAACGAACAGTTTACCGCACCGGATGATGTGTACAACAAACTACATGGCTGTTGCCAGTACGATAGGGAAACAAAACCCTCAACTGATGTAAAACACGAAAACCACGAGGGACACCAACATTCCGGCATGCAAATGCATAGCGACGTTGCCACCGATTCTATACCTGCCGCAAAGCAGGCGGGTAATCAATTAGCACCAGTTTTCGAAAACTATTTTACAATAAAAAATGCTTTGGTAAAAACCGATGCAGCTACAGCCGCAGTAAGTGCTAAAGCATTACTAGTTGCAATGGCCGCAGTACAAATGAGAATGCTGAATGCCACAGAACACACTGCGTGGATGAAAGCCATGGATGCATTAAAAACGAACATAGAAGGTATTGCCGCCAATGCAAATGCTGCCGCACAGCGTAAGTTCTTTATGGCATTGTCTGCTAATATGTACGATGTTATTAAGGCTTCTAAAACAGAAGCACCGGTGTATTATCAGTATTGCCCAATGGCCAATAACGGTAAAGGCGCCAACTGACTGAGCAAAGAAAGTGCAGTAAAAAATCCTTATTACGGATCGATGATGCTTAGCTGTGGCAGCACTGTAGAAACCATCCAATAATATTCATCTTCAACTTTTTTTTAATGAAAAGAATCCTCTTCTCAATGATGCTGCTATTGGCAGTATCAGCCACGAATGCACAACTAAAATTGGGTGATAAACTACCCGCCATCGAATTAAAAAACATGCAGAATAAACCCGTATCGCTTACTGCGTTTGCAGGCAAAGTAGTACTGGTAGATTTTTGGGCATCCTGGTGTGGCCCTTGCCGGATGGCCAATAAAAGCCTGGTACCATTTTATAAAAAGTACAGCACCCAGAATTTTGAAGCCATCAGTATATCGGTAGATACCGACAAATTGAAATGGCTAAAAGCTATATCAAAAGACAAGCTTGTACATCAGCAACTGATAGACCCAAATGGTTTCGATGCCGCATCAGCTTCATTATTTGGCGTGGAAGCATTGCCCACAACCTATCTTTTTAATGCAGCAGGTAAACTGGTAGCCATAGACCCTTCAGAACAACAAATTATTGACCAATTAAAAAAGAAATAACATGAAAAATATCAAATTTTTTATAGCAGCCCTGGTTTTACTGGCCACTGCTACCACTGTACAAGCACAAATAACCAAAGCCGAATTAACTGCTACCGGCCTCACCTGTTCCATGTGTTCAAAAGCCACATACAAGCAACTGGCCTCTATACCCGAAGTAGAAAAGGTAGAAACCGACCTGAACAAAACAGCCTTTATACTCTACTTTAAACAAGGTAGTACCATAAATGTAAATAGCTTGAAAAAGAAGGTAGAAGATGCTGGCTTTTCTGTAGGGCAACTGATTGTAACCATGAAATTATATAATCAGAAAGCCGAGAATAACGCTTCGTTTACACAAGACAATATCAGCTACACTTTTATGAACAGTACGCCGAAACTCTTAACCGGTGAGGTAAAAGTAAAAATTATGGACAAAGGTTTTGTTACAGAAAAAGAGTACAAGCAATTGGTAAAGCTGGCAAAGCAATACCCAACCTATACTGTGGCCACAGCTAATAACTACCACATAAAAACCATGTAACATGAAGCAATTTTTAATCATCCTATTCGCTTTTGCAGGCTTAGGCGCAAAGGCACAAGAGCTTTTTGTATTAACCGAACCTGCCAGCAATATGCCTTCCAAGTCGCTTGGCATTAGAGATATGAATTCGGTAATGTTTGAGAAGGACGGCAAAATAAATTACCACAACATGCCGGAACTAATGTGGGGCATTAATAAAAAATGGATGGTACACCTGCAAGGCTTTATCAGCAACCGGGAAGAGGGCGGCCTTAAAACAGAAGGTGGCAGCCTGTATGCCAAGTACCGCTTTTTAAGCAAAGACGATATACAAAGCCATTTTAGAATGGCTGCATACGGAAGGTACAGCCTTAACCGTGCCGATATACACCAGCAGGAAATAGAAACCATGGGCCATAATACGGGTTATGAACTGGGTTTAATTGCAACCCAATTGCTGCACAAAGTGGCTATTAGTAGTTCTGTTAGTTACGAAAGGGCATTGGACAATATGCCCAATTATAAATTTCCGGTTACGGAGAGTAACAGTGCTGTAAACTATACCCTTTCTGTAGGCAAGCTTATTTTGCCCAAAACCTATACCAATTTTGGCCAAACGAATATGAATTTTATGGTAGAAATGCTGGGTCAGCGGCTCAATAGCAATGGCAAATCTTATCTGGATATTGCCCCTTCTGTACAGTTTATTTTTAATAGCCAGGCAAGGGTAGATTTTGGTTACCGGCAGCAGCTGTACTCCACATTATTGCGTACCGCACCCAATGGTTTTATATTGAAATTCGAGTACACTTTTTTTAATGTTTTTAAATAGTTCCCAACTGTGAAACAAATTTTTGCAATACTTCTGGTCTGCTCTGCCATGCATGCATGGTCGCAGGAAAAAATAAATTTTACCTTACCGGCAGCAAGCCCGGCAGCCTCTTTTACACAGCAATTGGGTACAGCTGATGTAACTATATCTTACTCAAGACCGATGGCCCGTAGCCGAAAAGTTTTTGGCGCCCTAGTTCCATTTGATAGCCTTTGGCGTACAGGTGCCAGCGATTGTACCACCATAGAATTTACCCAGCCGATGATTATGGCCGGGAAGTTATTATCTGGCGGTAAATATTCCCTGTTTACTATACCAGGTGCATATGAATGGACGATTATTGTAAATAGCGACACGGCATTACATGGAGCGTCTGGCTACGATAGTAAAAAAGATATCACAAGATTTAAAGTGCCGATAGAAAACACAGCCAACAAGATTGAAGCATTTACGATATCGTTAGAAGACATCAATATTAAAGGTGGTGGCAACCTGGCTTTGGCCTGGGAAAATACCCTGGTTAAAATACCCATTACCAGCCCTGCAGATGAAAAAATAATGGCGACTATTAATCAACGTTTGATTATTGGTAAAGAATCAAATGCCGAATTGCTATTTCAGGCTGCAAATTATTACTATGGC
>JAYUTQ010000667.1:0-5398 GCA_043755055.1 Chitinophagaceae bacterium
GTTTCATTTAACCGAAGTAAAACGCCAGGATAATGGTTCGTATATTTTAAGTACTGCCACCCAACTGCGTAACAGCATGATAGATAAAAAGCCCATGCCTTCTATCAAAGCACCCAACCTTGCAAGTGTGTTTGCGGCAGTGCCAAAATACATCAACGATTTACACCAGCATGGTCCAAACAAAGTAGTATCTATTGCGGCTACACACAAGCAAACGCAATATTTCAATCGTCAGGTAAGGCTTAACCGATTTGGCCAATCGGTGGAAAAACTGATGAAAAACGACGTGCTGATTGTAAAGCGAAACTGGAAACGCAATGGCGTTAGCCTGTTTAATGGCGATATGGTTATTGTGCAGGAGGTTGCCTATGCAGCCAAGGAACGGGTAGGCGATTTGGTTTTTGTACCCGTTAAGCTGCGGGCCAAAAACGCCTTAAACGAAACAATAATTATTGAAGATTGGGTACTGCTTGATGCGGTAGAATTGGGCGTTGGTAGTCTTGGCATGATAAAAGAGAACAATTTCTATGCAGAGCGCCACAAGAAAAACAAAACCTACCGTGAAACCAAAAACATTGAGGACGACCGCTACCTCGGTGCCATCCGGGCTACTTATGGCTATTGTATTACCTGCAATGCAGCACAGGGCGGCGAGTGGGATACGGTGTACATGAACAATTATTATGTTCCGGATACGAGGTGGGCTTATACCGCTGTAACCAGAGCAAAAGAGGAGTTGTTTTTATTTTAAACTTGTCGGTTTAACGGCGTTATTTACTTTAACTTTCATCCCCCAAAAAAATCTCCCCCATGCAAGAAGATACCCTCTTAACACCCTTTAAACAGGGATACCCCGTCGAATCCCTCTGCCCTAGCTGTAAGCCATTTGGCTACTGCCGTGGCCCACAACCCCTATTAACACAACATAATCGCTACCTGCCACATTATTATGTGAATATAATTCCACGACAGGTGGTAGTTGAGGATTGGGAACATTGCAGCGTTGCAGCAAAGAAACATTTACAATTGGCTTATGATGCCTTTCACCAGCAGGATTACGAAACGGCACGGCTGCAATTTCATATCGTCTTAAAAAAGAGGGGTAAGGTGGAAGATGCACTTATTGGCCTCGCCATTACTTATTTTCACCTGGGCGATTATGAAAATGCCTTTTTATATATGTGGAAAAACGGGGAGTTGAAAGATCACGAAAGTGGTATTGTAAACCTGTTTAAGGATACATGTATTGAAGCGATGGCAGATTTGCCTGCTAATGAGCCGCACATAAAACCGGACGAATTGGTGTTTGCAGAAAATAAGATGGAGGATGAAGAACCGGTGTCGGCCTGCTAAATGTTTCTTGCTACAATACAGGTTCGTGAAGACACGAACCTGTGCGGCAGAGAACCGGTGTCGGCCTGCTAAATGTTTCAAGAGGTTCCAAATTGACAAGGCAAGCAGGATAAAGAAATTAGGTTGCTGAAAATGATTGCGATTTCAATTACAGTCATTTCAATTTCAGGAACAATCTTAACAATTTTATTTTAAAAAAAGCCATGACCAGGAATGTCTTTCAATTAACCCCATCCCTATGCCCCAACCCAACCTCCTCCAATACGGCACCTTCCAAACCCCTTCCACCTTCCTGCAAATCGAAACCCCCATCCCCGCAACTGCCCAAATATTCCTAAGGGAATCGGAAGCATTTTTAATCACCACGCAGCTCCAATATTTAAAAAACTACTTAAAGAATAGTGTAAAAGCCCAAAACATTACGCCTGAATACAAAGTATATTGTTTAGAAAACGTAGTTCCATCAAGCAAAGGTTTGTTTTCGTTTACCACATCATTGTTTCATGATGAAATGATGCTGAAGCGGTTTGCCAAACTAGCTATTAAATGTGCCGATTGCTTTATATGGGATAAACAACGGAATACTTACGCCACCGAAATAGAACAGTACCAGATAGACGACCACCCCGCACCTTGTGTTGGCACTAAAAAGGAATGTTATGCGGTAAATGGCACGGAGTGCTATAGCTTCACCATCATGATTTATTAAGCCTTTACTTTCCATACCTCCATATTCAGCCTATGCCACACCAAAACAGACTCCTCAAACTATTGAAAAGAAAGGCCTGCCGTTCCACCATCCAAAATAATCGACTCAAAAACCTCTGCCACGTTTGCAGGCCTTTTAGCCGTTGCCAGAACATTTTTTCGACAGCATCTCATAACAATGGGCACTTACTAAAAGAATACTACAAACTCGTTCCCCTCAAAGTCATGAATAGGGAAGTGGGATATTACAGTACAGAGGTCAAGCAAAAGCTACAACTCGGATACGACGCCTTTCATCAGGAAAATTTTGAATTGGCCATCCAATATTTTGGTGATGTACTAAAAGATAATCCCGGCCTAGCACAGGCATTGTTGGGCCTTTCCGTATCCTGTTTTTTTATGGGTGATTATCAGAATGCCTGCCGGTATATGGGTTATTGTATAGAGAAAAGACCATCGGGTGTTGTAACAGAAATGGCCGAAAATTTTATGGATTTATGTGTGGGGCATTGTGATATACCTAATATGGCAGCTGCTACAAACAATATACAACACCTATAAATTTTTAATCATTGCTTTAAGCTCCTTATCAGTTACATTTTCTTGTTCTGCTTTATCGTAAATGGTCAATAAGAAAATGGTGGAATCATCTACTACTACATAGGTTATAACCCTCGCACCGCCACTTTTGCCTTTATTTTTAGAAGCAATGGCAAGGCGTATTTTATAGCAATCATCGCCAAGTGGTGTACCGGCATTTGGGTTTGCTTTAAGTTCGGCAATCAAAGCAGCATATTCGTTCTTTATAGATGGGTATTTTTTAATCAGCCGCTTGATCTCTTTTATAAATTTATGGGTGGGCAGTATGTTATAGCTCATTCAATAATTGTTCTGCAGTTTTCAAATTAATTTTCCCCTGTTGGTGCAGTTTTACCTCAGTCATAGCTTCTTTCAAATCCTGTAACAGCTTTGCACCGGCATCAGAAAGTGGTTTTGTTTTTATGTAAGATTGGCTGTGTAAAAACTCCATTATAAAAGGAACTTTAGCTTCGTTTCGTATATCTATCAGAACTTTCATTGTTTTATTTTGAGGTGGTTTTGTAATGCTCTTAAATAGCTTTCAATAAAGATTGTAATTTTCAAGTAATTTTATTTGGCACTTCAAATATATAAACAAAACGAAAAAAGCTATCACACCTTAGTTTAGCCCACTCAAACCAAATACGCTTCGATAAAAATCCTTAAACCAACCTAAGATTGCTCTTTTGAAACCACGGCGGTAAAATTGGTATTCGTTTTTAGTTTTGAAAAGGGTGATGATGGAAAATAGTTATTGGGCGGGCTTTCATTTTTTTTGCAAGCCTCTCAAAACCCTGTCAGGGTGAACGCCAACCCTGACAGGGTTCGCCAGTCCGTAACAAATCAAAAAATCGCCTTCATCCGCCATAACCCGTCCAATCCGTGTTCCTATCCTCCCCCCCAATCCCTAAATTTCCACCCCAATTATTTGCTTCGGCCCTCCCCTGCCCTTACTTTTGCCGCCAATTGAAAAAGTTGGAAGGTGGGGCAGGTGGTAGCAGCCACAAAATATAAAAGTTCCAGGGTCTTTCCAGGCCTGAATTCAGCCACAGTTTTCCAATCATTCTTACATCTGTTTGCCGATGAGGCAGGCAAAAATTTATTAAAAATGGCAGATATTAAGCCGGATGAAATTTCAGCGATTCTACGCCAGCAACTGAGCAACTTTGATGCAGGTGCTTCACTTGAAGAAGTGGGTACGGTATTGCAAGTGGGCGATGGTATTGCGAGGGTGTATGGTCTTAACAAAGTTCGCAGTGGTGAACTGGTAGAGTTTGAAAATGGCACCAAAGCCATCGCTTTGAACCTGGAAGAAGACAACGTGGGTGTGGTACTGATGGGCGAAAGTGCAGGTATTAAAGAAGGTGGTAAAGTAAAACGTACCGGAAACATTGCCTCTATTAAAGTAGGCGATGGCATGGCTGGCCGTGTTATTAACATGCTGGGTGAGCCTATTGATGGTAAAGGTCCGCTGAAAGGCGAACTGTACGAAATGCCTTTGGAGCGTAAAGCGCCGGGTGTAATTTTCCGGGAGCCGGTAAAAGAACCGTTGCAAACGGGTATTAAAAGTATTGATGCCATGATTCCGATTGGCCGTGGCCAACGTGAATTGGTAATTGGTGACCGTCAAACTGGTAAAACAGCTATCTGTATCGACACCATCATCAACCAAAAAGAATTTTACAAAGCTGGTAATCCGGTGTATTGTATTTATGTGGCCATTGGCCAAAAAGCCAGTACCATAGCGGGTATCATGAAAACGTTGGAAGAGCATGGCGCCATGGAATACACGGTAATCGTTGCCGCTAGTGCAAGTGATCCTGCTCCGCAGCAGTTCTACGCACCATTTGCCGGAGCCGCCATCGGTGAGTTCTTCCGGGATACGGGCCGTCCGGCATTGATTATTTATGATGATCTTTCTAAGCAAGCCGTGGCCTACCGTGAGGTAAGTTTGCTGTTACGTCGTCCGCCGGGCCGTGAGGCTTATCCGGGTGATGTGTTCTATCTGCACAGTCGTTTGCTGGAACGTGCTGCCAAGGTGATAGCCAAAGATGAGATTGCTGCCAAAATGAACGATTTACCGGAAAGCATCAAGCATTTGGTAAAAGGTGGCGGTAGCTTAACTGCACTTCCAATCATTGAAACACAGGCTGGTGACGTATCTGCCTATATTCCTACCAACGTAATTTCCATTACCGACGGACAGATATTCCTGGAGGGTAACTTGTTTAACGCAGGTATCCGCCCGGCAATTAACGTGGGTATTAGCGTAAGCCGTGTGGGTGGTAATGCACAGATTAAATCCATGAAGAAAGTGGCTGGTACATTGAAACTGGATCAGGCATTGTACCGTGAACTTGAGGCCTTCTCTAAGTTTGGTGGTGATTTGGATGCAGCTACTAAAGCGGTTATCGACAAAGGTGCCCGTAACGTGGAGATTCTGAAACAAGCCCAGTATTCGCCATTCAGCGTAGAAAAGCAAGTAGCCATTATTTACCTCGGTACACAAGGTTTGTTACGTGAAGTAGCGGTAAAGAATGTAAAAGCATTCGAAGATCATTTCTTATTAGAAATGGAAAACAAGCACCCGGAAATTTTGGCCGAATTTAAAAAAGGCCAGTTGAACGATGCAAGTTTGGCTACCATGACAACCCTTGCAAAAGGATTGTTTCCACAGTACAAGTAGTAATTAGTTGATTAGTTGATTGGTTGATTAGTAAAGCCAGTTAAGCATAGCATAAAAGAGGCTGTCTCAAAA
>JAYUTQ010000668.1:0-5388 GCA_043755055.1 Chitinophagaceae bacterium
GGCTTACGACCTGCGGGTAAAAACAGTGGACAATAGTTTTAAGATAGTGTACAAAGCATCAGTTACACAAAATACCGGCCTTAATTGGAAGCAGGTAAAACTTACGCTGAGCACTGGCAACCCTAACCAAAGCAGCACTGCACCCATACTAAACGCATGGTTTATAGATGCACAAATACCCGTAGTATACAAGCAACTGATGGAGCAAAACATGCGGCTTAGCAATACCATACAAGGCTATGGCAGTAGAAAAATACAAGCCAGTGCCGACGGCAATTTTGATATGAAAGAAGAAGATGACAGTGGCGAGGGCAATTTGGTACAAGCCTATACCACACTCAGCGAAAGCCAGCTGAATACCAGTTTTGAAATAGACCTGCCTTACGATATTCCTAGCGATGGCAAGGGCTACAGCGTAAGTATTAAAGATCAAATGGTAAAAGCTGGCTACAAACATTATGCGGTGCCTAAGCTGGATGCAGATGCCTTTCTCCTTGCCGAAATAAGCGATTGGGAAAGCCTGAACCTGATGCCTGGTGAAGCTAATATCATTATGGATAATGTGTACCTCGGCAAGTCTTTCATTGACCCAAATACCATCGCCGATACCATCAATATTTCTTTAGGCCGTGATAAAAGGGTCAGCGTAAGGCGTACGCTGGTAAAGGAGTTTAGCAAAAGCAAGACGAAGGCCGATTTTAAAACCGACGATTTTACCTACGAAGTAATTGTAAAAAACAATAAAAAAACGGCCATTGAAATGCTGCTGAAAGATCAGTTTCCGGTATCGCAAACCAAAGAGGTAGAAGTAACTGTAACCGACAATGGCGGCGCCGATGTGAACGAAGAAAAGGGCATCCTCAACTGGAAAATAAGATTGGAGCCCGGCGAAAGCAGAAAGGTTCGGTTTAGCTACAGTATTAAGTATCCGAAGGATAAAAAGATTAGGAATTTGTAGGGCAAAAAAGCCAGTCTTTGCGAGGGTTCTTGCCCGAAGCAATCTCCAGGAGGTGGAACTTTTAATACAATGTCTTTCAGAACAAGCTCTGGAGATTGCTTTGTCAGGCAAGAACCTTCCTCGCAAAGACTTAGATGAACGAAAAGCTATCACCATCAAACAGGCCCTTATCACTCAGTTTTAAATGTGGAATAACCAGCAAGGCCATAAAAGAAAGCGTCATAAAAGGAGCTGATAAAGGTGAGCCAAGATTTTTTGCCATGGCATCTATGGCGGTGTAGGATGCTGCTACTTTATAGCCATCTTCATTGCTCATTAATCCGGCCACAGGTAATGCAAGCACGGCCTCATTTTCACCACTTACACAACTTACACCACCACGTTCTTTGATTACCAGATTTACAGCACGGCAAAGGCTTTCATCATCCACACCAACGGCAATTATGTTATGGCTATCATGGGCTACAGATGAGGCAATGGCTCCATATTTAAAACCAAAATTCTTTACCCAGGCTTTCGCAACAGAAGCTTTAGAATACCGGTTGATAACAACCATTTTCAGTACATCATTTTCTGTATCACTTACAATGTTTTTGCCTTCTATTTTTGGTGTAGCCAAAATTTTATTGGTAATCAATTGTCCATCCAATGCCTCTATAACGGGAATGGTAATTTCATTATTAAAAGCAATAGCAAAATCATTGCTTGCCAACGCCTCACAATCGAACTGATTAATGATTGGAGAAGCCGGACTAGAAATTTTTGATACCCCATCTTCCGCTACTAGCAATCCATCTATATATGTTTGCTTCACCTTAAATTGTATCAAATCTTCCACTACTATAAAATCAGCCGCATCGCCTTTGCGAAGCAAACCCACATCCAATTTATAATGCAGCACCGGATTGACGCAGGCTGCTTGTAGTATTTTAAACAAATCAATGCCTTTTGCCACAGCCCTTTCGCATAGTTGGTTAATATGGCCAATCGCAAGGCTGTCGGGGTGTTTATCATCGCTGCAAAACATCATCATTTCGGGCCAGTCGTTCAACAGGTCTATCAACGCCTCAAAGTTTTTGGCAGCACTGCCTTCCCTGATGATGATTTTCATGCCATATTGCAATTTTTCCAGTGCTTCATCAGCGGTAAAGCATTCGTGGTCGGTGGAAATACCAGCGTCGATATACTGTTTTGCCGTTTCACTACGTAACCCCGGCGCATGGCCATCCACAGGTTTGCCCAAATCATGTGCTGCCGCAATTTTTTTCATTACTTCCGCATCCTGATGCAGCACACCCGGAAAATTCATCATTTCGCTCAGGTATTTTACTTCGGGCCGATCCAGTAACTTGTTTACATCATGGCTGTTGAGCGCCGCACCGGCCGTTTCAAAAATAGTTGCCGGTACACAGCTTGGAGCGCCAAAATTGAATTTAAAAGGAACGGTTTTACCGTTTTCAATCATAAACTCCACGCCTTCCATGCCGCATACGTTGGCTATTTCGTGGGGGTCGCTTACGGTACTTACCGTGCCATGAACAACAGCAAGCCGGGCAAATTCGCTGGGCACCAGCATGCTGCTTTCTATATGTACATGGCTATCTATAAAACCAGGAAGTATAAAGTTTGCAACGTTATCCAATTGGTTTGCGGCAGGTTCTATGCGTTCTATTTTTCCATCAATAACAAAAACCGTTGCCGGAAAAATAGAATTGTTGAAAATGTCCACAACATTTCCTGAAACTGAAAATTGGCGCATATATATAGGTTGTTAGGCGATAAAGTAAAACAACAAAACCGGATTGGTAGAAAGTTTATCGGAAACTGAAGCGATTGCCCTGCCAAAATGTTCCTGGTAGCCAATCATCACTCCGAAAAACGGTAATTTTAAAAGCCATTTAAAGTATTTTTTCCACATTTTTGCAGCTTATCTTAAAAAGTTGATACATTTTTTGTAAAACTTAAACTCAACCCTCTATATTTGCACTCCCAAAAAAGTATGTCTAAACAAGCACTAATTAAACAAGACGGAAGTATAGTGGATACACTTTCTAATGCCATGTTCCGGGTTCGCCTCGAAAATGGTCATGAAATATTAGCTACCATCTCCGGAAAAATGAGGATGCACTCTATACGTATTTTAACCGGCGACAAGGTAGGAGTAGAAATGAGTCCTTATGATTTAACAAGGGGACGAATTATTTTCCGCTATAAATAAAGAATAAATCATTCATCAATCGCTGAGGGCTTGGCTTTCGGCAAAATTTTGTGTTATGAAAGTAAGGGCATCCATTAAAAAACGCAGCGTTGATTGTAAAATCGTTCGTCGTAAAGGCAGGCTGTTTGTAGTTAACAAAAAAAATCCGCGTTTTAAGCAACGTCAGGGATAAGAAAAGTTGGCAGTTGGTCAGTTAGCATTTTGCAAAGACCAGGTGTTAAATCAAAAATCACAAATCGTAAATCACAAATAGATTATGGCTCGTATTTCCGGTATAGACTTACCAAAAAATAAGCGTGGGGAGATTGGTCTTACCTACATTTTTGGTATCGGTCCAAGCACTGCCCGTTACATTCTTAACAAGGGCAATATTGATGTAAACAAGAAGGTAAACCAGTGGAATGATGATGAGTTGGCTCATATCCGTAACACCATCACCAACGAGTTCAAGGTAGAAGGTCAGTTGCGTAGTGAGGTTTCAACCAACATCAAGCGTTTATTGGACATTGCCTGCTATCGTGGTTTGCGTCATCGTAAAGGTTTGCCGCTTCGTGGACAACGTACACGTACCAACAGCCGTACACGTAAGGGTAAGCGTAAAACAGTTGCCGGTAAAAAGAAGGCTCCGAAAAAATAAGATAGCGATTTGTGATTTCGGATGTATAATGTATGATTTTTTCAGATTCGGGCATTCATCACAAATTCTCAATCCTGATTTATAATATTTTCTAGGTCTTAGTCTCTGTACTAACATCTTAATACTAATTACTGAATAGCTCTGGATAATTACAAGCAATTGTAAAGGGAGGAGCTTCATTAATAAACATTCACAGATTACCTCCAATTAAAAAAAATGGCTAAAGCAAATCAACAAAACAGCGCCAAAACCGCTGCCAAAAAAAGAATCGTAAAGGTGGATGCACATGGCGATGCACACGTTAGTGCTACGTTTAACAACATCATCATAAGCCTTACTAACAAAACCGGACAGGTTATCAGCTGGTCTTCAGCAGGTAAAATGGGTTTCCGTGGTTCTAAAAAGAATACACCTTATGCAGCCCAAATGGCAGCAGCCGATGCAGCCCGTGTTGCGGTAGATGCAGGCTTAAAAAGGGTAGATGTATTTGTAAAAGGCCCCGGTTCAGGACGTGAAGGTGCTATCCGTTCTTTAGCAAACAGCGGACTTGAAGTAACAATGATTAAAGACGTTACACCTTTACCGCACAACGGTTGTCGTCCTCCTAAGAAAAGAAGAGTATAATATTAGTTACCATACCAAATCCCGCAACGGCGGGACTTTGGCTTTTTATAATCAAGCTGTAAGCCATACAAATTTTAAGATTTTTACATGGCCTGCAGGAACTCAAAAATCTAAAAAACAATTATGGCACGTTATACCGGCCCCAAAACAAAAATCTGCCGCAAGTTCGGTGAGCCTATTTTAGGTAATGCAAAGTATCTAAGCAAAAACAGCAACCCTCCGGGTATGCATGGTGGCACCAAAAAGCGTAAAGCGCCAGGTGAATATGCTTTGCAATTAAAAGAAAAACAAAAAGCCAAGTACACTTATGGTCTTTTGGAAAAGCAGTTCCGTAAAACCTTTGTAGAAGCAGGAAAGAAAAAGGGTGTAACCGGCGAAAACCTTATCAAATTGCTGGAAGCACGTTTGGATAATGTTGTGTACCGTATGGGTATTTCTCCAAGCCGTCCATCTGCCCGTCAGTTGGTAAGCCATAAACACGTTACCGTAAATGGCGAAATTGTAAACGTACCATCTTATCAGTTAAAGCCGGGTGATATTGTAGGTTTAAAACCAAAATCTGAGCACAACGAATCTTTGCTTGGTTTCATCCGTGGAAAGAATCCAAAGTTTGGTTGGTTAGATTGGAGCGATGCTGATAAAAAAGGAACTTTCATTGCTTATCCTGAACGTGAAAGCGTTCCTGAGAATATTAAGGAGCAACTGATTGTGGAATTGTATAGTAAGTAATCGTGAACCGTGAGTACCGAACCGTGTGTGGAAATACCCCGGAAAGAATCGTAAATCAAAAAACTAAAATCGTAAATCGATTATGGCCATATTAAATTTTCAAAAGCCCGACAAAATTGTATTGCAAAAAACGAATGAGTTTGATGCACAGTTTGAGTTTCGTCCATTAGAGCCAGGTTATGGCTTAACTATTGGTAATGCACTTCGCCGTGTATTGCTTAG
>JAYUTQ010000669.1:0-2441 GCA_043755055.1 Chitinophagaceae bacterium
TTGCAAATATTTAAAAGCACCATTCCGCTGATATTCCCTTGGCTTGCCGGTCCACAATGTTTCTTCGTTAAATTGAATATGTTCTTCATCCGTTCCCCCATAAATCATGGCACCCAAACTTCCATTGCCTATTGGCAAGGCATCGGTCCATTTTTCCGCAGGTTTATTGTACCAAAGCTTAAGATCGGGTTGCTGGGCATAAGTAGATAAACACACCAGTAAAAAGCAAATTATTATACATATATTTTTTTGAAGCCAGGCATTTGTACTACTATTAATCTGCCGACCCGCTATCCGCTCCAAGTCCTCACCATACCCACATACATGTGGGTATGGCTCCGGGCTTTCCGCTACTATCGGGGCTATTATTTCAACTGTAGTATTTCTATTAAGCATCGATGCTATTTCGAAAGCGTTTAAAAAAAATTGTACCTGAGCCTCACCCCAACCCCTCTCCATGCGGAGAGGGGCAAAACCGTAGATAATATATACATCATTTTTTAGTCAACATTCACCACCTCACTTACTTCCTCTGTTTTAACCAAAGGCTTTGATACATTGATAAAATTATTATTCTTTACAACAATCGTTTTTGTTTGTTTGCCTTTGAGTTGCAAAAAGGTTTCGGTACCCACTACAGGCCAGCAGCTATGCATAAATAAATTCTGTACATCGGTTAAAACGACGGTTGGAATCCCAATCAATGGCTTAATAGTTTTAATACCATCCAGTTCCAGTCCATCTACATTTTCTGCTGTAACAGATGAGCCTTTTGTAGCAGTAACTGTAACGTTATGAAACTCAATATTCTTCGCTTTCTTGATTACAATGCCGTTCTCTCCTGTAAATTGTATGTCATTAAAAGTGATGCCTTCAATTGGCATTTCTTCCAGTCCGTTTATGTATACAGCCGTTTTAGCCTGTGCTGTTATATTACTGTAATGAATATTTTTAAATTGAGGCGTTCTCTCCGAAACCGGCTCTGCCAGTGCTTTTGAGTACTGCATATCCAGCAGCAGCGCTTCCTGTTTTATGTTCTTCATTACAATATTGTCTACCCGTATTTCTTCTACCGAGCCACCACGGCCACGGGTTGTTTTAATGCGGATTCCACGGTCGGTGCCATCAAACACACAATTAGAAATCACAATCTTTTTTACACCACCACTCATCTCACTACCTATTACCACGCCACCATGTCCACTAAGCATGGTACAGTTGGTAATAGTGTAATTTTCAGCAGCCATATTTCTTGTTCTGCCCGGTAAATCCTTACCCGATTTAATCGTAATACAATCATCGCCCACACTTATATGGCAGTTAGAAATATGCACATATTTACACGACTCCGGATTGATACCATCTGTATTTGGAGAAGGTGGATTATTGATGGTAACACCCGTTACCGTTACATTTTCGCAGAACTCAGGATTCACTGTCCAAAAGGGAGAATTGGTAATAGTGATGCCTTCAATCAACACATTTTTACAATACATAGGTTGTATAAATGGCGGCCTTAAAAATCCACTGTTAGTTTGTTTAGGATCGTCGGGCAGCAGAATATTCTTATTAAGGCTATCAAAAGTTTTTTTCCATTTACTTCCTGCTTTTTCTGCATTGGAACTTTCGGCAAATTTCCACCACTTTTGGCCGTGCCCATTTATTTTGCCCCGACCAATAATGCTAATATTTTCAGCTTTATAGGCGTAAAAAAGTGGTGAAAAACTGGTTACATCCACACCTTCATACCGGCTTTCTACCATGGGCAGGTAATCATCAAAATTATCGCTGAAATGCAACTCAGCACCTGCATCTATAAAAATAGTAATATTACTTTTGAGGTGGATAGCACCGGTCAAATATTTACCGGCAGGAAAATAAACTGTGCCGCCGCCAGCTTTGGATGCAGCTGCTATGGCTTTTGAAATGGCCACCGTTGCTATTTTTGAAGAGTCGTTTTTGGCTCCGTATTTTAGTACGTTGTAGTATTGCTGGGCGTGGAGTGTAGTTTTTGAAATAAAAAAAACAGTTAGAAAAAGCAAGGGTTTTATCAATCTTTTTATCATATAGCTTAGCGAATTTGTTACGCCCTTTCAGGGCTTAATTAGTTTTTTATTTTTACAACCCAGGGCGTTGCTCCGGGATAATGATTACCACCCATTCAGGGCTTTTAAAAAGAAATTTTACAAATAACATTTAAATGATTTTTTAACGGCTGTTGACTTTCAATGCATCGACTTTGGCCTCTAATGAATCGGAGCTGTAATAATTAGCTGGCTTCGTAAAACCCTGTCAGGGCGAAAGCCAGCCCTGACAGGGTTACGACAAATCTTCTATTCAAATAACCAATCGATATTCTTATTTCTTAAATCGCCCATTAATCCTGCATTGTATATAGGAATTATGGTACTTCCATCTACAAAACCCAGGATAAGACAAAC